>NZ_NPJB01000074.1:0-37474 GCF_002251345.1 Prevotella sp. P4-119
AAATCGGCTCGAAAGTCAGAAACCGTTTTTCAAAACTGTAATACTGTAAAACTGTAAAACTGTAAAACGCAGTTGGCGCTCTAACACTATGGTTCATTTCTATTACAGCGTCTAACAGCATACCCATGATTTTATCACAGGTTCAAGCCAATATACGTATAGTACTCCACCTAACTGCCTAATATTCAGCAATATACAATAACCGCTAAGATTTACACTCCAAAATTAGGCTTTGTAACGCATTGATACACAGAGAAATGTAACAAGGTGACGGACATTTCCATCACAAGTTGGCGACAAGTGGAACAACCTATTGTTTTTTTTCGTACCTTTGCACCGAAGTCCAAGAGAGAATCACTCATCGCACAGAACATTCCGTCCGCACACAGACGTGGGCAACTCCTCAGTAAGTCACCAGTGAATCCGCATTAAATCCCAGAATCAGGCGGGCGACGATGGGACAAAATGGGAGGAACATGGGAACTGAAAAGGAAAAACAGACGATGTGGGAATGAAGCGAAAAACGAAGGATGAAAACGAAGGATGAAAATGGAACTCCAAAATGATAATAAACGAGTAAAGAAACAGACTATGACAACAAGACAATGGAAACCCATCAGAGCGTTTGAAGAGATCCTCTTCGAAGAATACAACGGCATTGCCAAGATTACCATCAACAGACCACGGTACCGCAACGCCTTCACACCAAAGACCACCCTCGAACTGAGTCAGGCCTTCGCCATCTGTCGTGAACTGCAGCGCATCCGCGTCGTACTGCTCACCGGTGCCGGCGACAAAGCATTCTGTTCGGGAGGCGATATGCATGTGAAAGGCCGTGGAGGATATATTGACGAAGAAGGCGTGCCCAGACTGAGTGTCCTCGATGTGCAGATGCAGATACGCCGACTGCCCAAACCCGTTATTGCCATGGTCAACGGCTATGCTATCGGCGGCGGTCATGTGCTCCATCTGGTGTGCGACCTGACCATCGCATCGGAAAATGCCATCTTCGGACAGACTGGTCCTAAGGTCGGATCCTTTGACGCCGGCTTCGGTGCATCCTACCTCGCACGAATGGTGGGACAGAAGAAGGCCCGCGAGATATGGTTTCTCTGTCGCCAGTATTCAGCCCAGGAGGCAGAACGTATGGGCATGGTCAACAAGGTCGTGCCATTCGACCAACTGGAAGACGAGTGTGTGGCATGGGCAGAAGAGATGATGGAACGTTCACCCATTGCTTTGCGCATGATCAAAGCCGGACTCAATGCCGAACTCGACGGACAAGCCGGTATTCAGCAGTTGGCAGGCGATGCTACCATGCTCTACTACTTCCTCGATGAAGCACAAGAGGGTGGCAAGGCATTCTTGGAGAAGCGCAAACCCGATTTTGACAAATACCCTCAAATCCCCTGATCAGCAATGTATAAGATAGACTTGGAAGAGCGGGTGCTCCATTTCCGACAGCCTGCCGGAACATCACGAGGCATCTATACCGACCGTCGGTCGTGGTTTGTGACCGTCACCGATGGCAATCGTCAGGGCGTGGGAGAATGTGCTCCGCTACCCCAACTCAGTTGTGACGACCGTTCAGACTACGCCCAACTGTTGCGCCGCTTCTGCGACCAGATAGAACAGACGGGATGTTTCGACCCAGAACTCCTGCGCGACTATCCCTCGATGCTCTTCGGACTGGAAACCGCCATGCTCCATCTGCAAGCGGGTGACATCATCTTCGACACCCCATTCAGCAGGGGAGAAGAGGGAATCACCATCAACGGACTGGTATGGATGGGCAATTTCGAAGAGATGACTCAACGGCTCGACCAGAAACTCGACCAGGGATTCCACTGCGTGAAACTCAAGATTGGTGCCATCCGCTTTGAGGATGAACTCGAACTCGTGAAGCGCATACGCAACAGATACAGCCATCGGGAGGTGGAGCTGCGTGTCGATGCCAACGGAGCATTTGACTTTGAAGATGCACTCTACCGCATGGAACTCTTAGCGCAATATGCAATCCACTCCATCGAACAGCCCATTCGTGCCGGGCAGTGGAGCTTCATGGCAGAACTCTGTCGCAACTCACCATTGCCCATCGCACTCGATGAAGAACTCATCGGTGTGAACGACAGAGACCAAAAACGACAGATGCTCAACATCATCCGTCCCGCTTATATCGTATTGAAACCCTCATTGCATGGCGGTATGATGGGAGTAAGAGAGTGGGTAGAGACAGCTCGCGATATGGGAATAGGCAGTTGGATAACCTCAGCATTGGAGAGTAATGTCGGTCTTGACGCCATTGCCCAACTCACAGCCGATATCTATGGTTCTGCCATCCGCATACCCCAAGGACTGGGCACCGGCCAACTCTTTACGGATAATATACCCATGCCGCTGACCATCAAGGGTGACAAACTATGGCGATGCAGATAGAAGAGTTTTTGGAGGAATGGCACAACGACTGTGACACCCTGCTCGTACACACCAGTGGATCGACAGGGAACCCCAAACCCCTATGGGTGGAGAAACGACGCATGGAAGCGTCGGCACGTATTACCTGCCGTTTCCTCGGACTGAAAGCAGGAGACACCGCATTGCTCTGTCTGCCACTCGACTATATAGCCGGCAAGATGATGGTGGTCAGGTCGCTGGTGAGTCAACTGCGGCTGACAACGGTAGAACCCAGCAGCCATCCTCTTGCCCTCTTGCCTCCATCACTACAGCAGATTGACTTTGCTGCCATGGTGCCCCTGCAGGTGTGCCAATCGCTGAAGAATGATGAACAACGGAAACGGATCATGGATATTCGGCAACTGATTATCGGCGGTGGATCCATCGATGACCAATTGGCTGCACAGCTCCGAGATTTCCCACATGCCGTATGGAGCACCTACGGAATGACCGAGACGTTGTCGCATATCGCCCTCCGCCGGCTCAACGGGCCGCAACGGTCGGAATGGTACAAACCCTTTGAAGGTGTCGGTCTGTCGGTTACCGCCGAAGGTTGTTTGACGATAGATGCTCCTGCCGTACATGAGGGAGTGCTCGTGACCAACGATATCGTGGAACTGCGTGCTGACGGATGTTTCCGTATTCTTGGCAGGCGCGATAATGTGATATGTTCGGGTGGCATCAAGATTCAGATGGAAGAGGTGGAGCGGTTGTTGCATGCTTATACCGATGTGCCGTTGATGATAACCCGTGCACCCCATCCGGTATTGGGGCAACAGGTGGTCATGCTGACGGAGAGTGATGACAGGGAAGGCCTTCGCAACATTTGTCGTAATCATCTGCCTCGCTATTGGCAACCACGAAGCATCTTCACCGTAGCACATCTGCCTCAGACTGCGACCGGCAAACCTGCACGTGCCGAAGCTGAACAAATGGCGGTTGCACACGGAATGCATGGATGACACTCAATAATCACAGATCATCAATCAGAATATAAAAGGACTGAAAACATAAGGGGGACGTGTCCTCACGGATTCGTCCCTCTTTTCGGTTGTTAGTATTATAAATAGGTAGTAGAACGAAATGATGCCAAAGCATCATGATGGGTATATCGGTTCAGCACTCACGATAGAAATCGAGTGCCTCTTTGATTTCGTCTTCAGTAGCTGTTTGGTCGATGCGGATGTCGCCCACATGGCCCAAAAGCGTGAAGTTGATGGTGTTGCCCACATTCTTCTTGTCGTGGTGCATCAATTCTATCAGTCGAGGATAGTCGTCGCAGGTGATTGCCATCCGTCCGTAGTTCTCCTTGATGAATGCCACGGTCTGACGCATGATGTCGGTGGGAAATCCAGTCTTGACACAACAGAGATACAACTCCACAATCAGTCCGTATGCCACCGCATAGCCGTGAAGAATAGGCTGGCGCTCCAATGCCAACGATTCGAAAGCATGTCCTGCCGTATGTCCGAGGTTGAGTGCTTTGCGGATGCCGTGCTCTGTGGGATCTTCCGTCACGATGTGTTGCTTCACACTCACATTATCAGCCACCATTTCACTGGTGATGTGCGAGGTGACAGGGGCGAAGCAAACCAACTGACTCCAGCGTTCTTTGGTGGAAATCAGTCCGTGTTTCAACATCTCCGCATAGCCAGAGAGAATATTCTCCCGATCCATGGTGTGCAGAAATTCAGTATCGAGGATGACACAACAGGCATTGTTGAATACACCGATTTCATTTTTCAATCCTCCGAAATTGATGCCCGTCTTGCCGCCAACACTGGCATCGACCATAGAGAGCAGGGTAGTGGGGATGTTGATATAAGCAATGCCGCGCTTGAATGTGGAAGCAGCAAACCCACCTAAATCGGTGACCATGCCACCACCCAGATTGACCATCAGCGAATGGCGTGTGGCACCAAGGCGTTGCATTTCGCTCCAAACAAAGGATAGGGTATCGAGCGTCTTGTGAGTGTCGGTACAGCCGATGGTGATCAACTGTGCATCGTGCATCGACGGACATTGGCAGACCAGAGGCCAACATGCTTTGAGCGTTGTTTCATCAACAAGCACCAAAAGACGGTCGTGGCTACATGCCGCTACAGCTTCGTCGAGTGCTTTCCGAATGTTTTGTGATATGATAACCTTCTGTTGTTTCATTTCTGTCTGCAAAATTAGTATAAAATTTGCAATTTCGTCTATAAAAATTATAGATAATTGACGAAATGGGCATTTTTCCTGCTTTTTGGGTTAAACTCTTTGGCGATTTAAGCGTCAAAAACCCCAGATTGAACTTAAAACGTTACCTATAGAAAATGAAAAAGAGATTCCTAATGACCCTGATGACGTTGACCATTGCCATAATAGCCATGGCGCAGCGCTCCATTACGGGTAAAGTGATTGAAAACGACTCGCAGGATCCAGTGGCACAGACCACCGTACGCCTGTTGAAGACAGACAGTACGATGGTGAAAGGTGTGTTGACTGATTTGAATGGACAGTTCTCGCTGAAAGCACCAGCCACAGGCCGATATATTATTCAGGTGACCTGTGTGGGATTTAAAACCTATACCAAGCGCATCAATGTGACAGCCGACAAGAATGTGGCTTTGGGCACTATTGCCCTTTCGCCCGATGCTATTATGCTGAAAGGAGCCACCGTTACCGGACATGCAGCCAAGGTGACTGTCAAGGCCGACACCTTTGTATATAATGCATCAGCATACCGCACTCCAGAAGGATCGGTAGTGGAAGAACTCGTGCGTCGCCTCCCTGGTGCACAGGTTGACGACTCAGGTAAGATCACCATCAACGGCAAGGAGGTGAAAAAGATACTGATCGACGGTAAGGAGTTTATGACAGGTGACACCAAGACAGCCATGAAGAATCTGCCCACCTCTATTGTAGAACGTGTGCGGGCATACGATCAGAAGAGTGACCAGGCGCGTGTGACAGGTATTGATGATGGCGAAGAGGAAACCGTGCTCGACTTCGGTGTGAAGAAGGGCATGAACCACGGACAGATGCTCAACGTGAATCTCGGGGCTGGTACGAAAGACCGTTACAGCAACCGTGCCTTTGGCGGTACGCAGAGCAAAGACCTTAAGGCCTTCGGTATGATGAGTGCTAACAATGTAAACGATATGGGATTCCCCGGCGGTGGCGGTGGACGCTTCGGCGGTGGACGACAGGGACTGACAGCTACCAAGATGGTGGGCTTCAACCTCAACTATGAGATTCCCGATAAGCTGATTCTCGACGGTAGTGTGCGCTGGAACCACAGCGACGGTGATGCCTATGTGTTGAAATCAACCGAAAACTTCCTAAGCGGAACAGCCTCTACCTTTGGCAACAGCCGTAACCAGAACTATACACGATCCAACAACTGGGATGTACGCATGCGTTTGGAATGGACTCCCGACAGCATGACCAATATCATGTTTCGTCCGCACTTCACCTATGGTTCCAACGACGGACTCAGCAAAGGTTATTCGCTGACCTTTGATGACGACCCCTATACCTATGGCAACGACCCCCTCAACAATGATGAACTGGTGGAAGCCATGCGCAACGACGGACTCGTCAAAAACCGTAACAACGACAACTCGCTCAGTTATAGCGACTCGAAAAATGCTGGTGCAAAATTGCAGATGAACCGCAAGCTGAGTGCCAACGGCCGCAACGTGACCTTGACCCTGGGCGGTAACTATGGTGACGGCATGAGCAAATCGTTTACCAACAGTATGGTGGAGTATTTCCAACTGCTTAATAGTGCGGGTAGCGACTCAACCTATCAAGCCAACAGATACGCCGTGACTCCCACTACCAACTGGAACTACAGTATCAAGGCCCTCTACAGCGAACCTATCCTGCCCAAAACTTATTTGCAGTTCAGTTACCAGTATCAGTATAAATACTCGAAGAGCGACCGTGGTACTTACGACCTCAGCAATATCAACGCCAACTTCTTTGATGTCGATGCAGACTACCGCCAGTGGGACAGTTACCTCTCGCTCCTGGGCAATGCCTCGCTCGACAACTATCGCGACAATAAGCTCAGCCGTTATTCGGAATATAAAAACTACATCCACACAGCCGATGTCATGTTGCGCGTGATAAAAAAAGACTATAATTTCAATGTGGGTGTGCAGGTAGTGCCACAGAAGTCACACTTCGTGCAGGACTATCAGAGCGTACATACTGATACCACCCGTACGGTGACCAATGTTACCCCGACAGCCGATTTCCGTTGGAAGATTTCGAAGTTGAGTCAGTTGCGCTTCACCTACCGCGGAACTACCAGTCAGCCTTCAATGACCGATCTGCTCGATATTACCGATGACAGCAATCCACTCAACGTCAAGAAGGGTAACCCAGGACTGAAACCATCGTTCACCCAAAATTTCCGTCTTTTCTACAACAACTATATCCAGAATCATCAGCGTAGCATTATGGCGCATCTGATGTTTTCAACTACCGACAACTCCATCTCCAATATGGTGACCTACGATAAGACAACCGGTGGACGAACCACACGGCCTGAGAATATCAACGGCAACTGGAATGCCTTCGGTATGTTTATGTTCAATACCGCAATCGATACTGCTGCCTATTTCAATGTGAACACCTTCACGACGGTGAACTACAGCAACAGTGTAGGATATGTCAGTGTGGATAAGGCAGACTCACAGAAGTCAACCACTCGCACTACGAATCTCAGCGAACGCATTGCTGCCAGCTACCGCAACGATTGGTTGGAATTTGAACTCAACGGTTCACTCAGTTATATGCACGCTCGCAGTAAACTGCAGGCCAACAACAACCTCGACACATGGACCTTCTCCTATGGTGCCAGTTTGATGCTGACCGCACCGTGGGGTACGCAACTGTCGTCAGGACTCAATATGAACAGTCGTCGTGGTTTCAGCGACTCGTCGATGAATACCAACGAACTGATATGGAATGCACAACTCTCGCAGTCGTTCCTCCGTGGCAACGCACTCACCGTGTCACTCCAGCTCTACGACATCCTTCATCAGCAATCTACCTTCAGCCGCACGGTCAACGCCATGCAGCGTGCTGATACGGAATACAACGCCATTACCAACTATGCCATGCTGACCGCATCATACAGGCTGAATATCTTCGGAGGCAAGTCGAGCATGCGCGGTCCACATGATAACCGTCGAGGCATGCGCGGTCCTGGCTTTGGTGGAGGTTTCGGCGGTCCTCGCAGATTCTAACATCAACTGTTTTCAACAATACATGAAAAGGTGCAGGCCATTATTATTGGTCTGCACCTTTCTTATGGGGATATTGACGACAGAATTATTCTGCTTTGCGGTCGTCGATATTGTCGCCCTCTGTGGGAGCCATCTCCTCTTCAAAGTCGGTAACACCAGCTTTTACAAGGATGTTGTACCACTGAATGAGCTTTTTGATGTCGCTGTTGTGAACGCGGTCGCGATCCCATTCAGGCAACACCTTGGTGAAATACTCATGGAGTTCGGCAGGACTTGCCTTCTTGTAGTTGAGGCTTGACTCCTTGCCACCTTCCAAATCACGCAGTGAGGCGAGGATGGTCATCAAGGGCACATCGTCTGTTTCGGTAAACATGGCGATGTCGGCCAGTGATGTGATACGGTCGTTGCCGAAAGCAGGCATGCGCTTATGTGTCGCATCGAGTGCCTCAACGATGAGGCTGTTGTTGCCGCGTGACACGAGTTTGTAAAGTCCCGGTTTGCCCGAGATGGCTAAAATAGTCTGTTTCATGATTTGTATGCTAATTGTTTGATAATTGTTTCTATTTGTGGTTCGAGGGGCTGTATGCCGTCGTTGACAATCTCGAAGTCAGACAGCTGCCGCACTTTTTCCTGAGACCATTGGCGTTGCATCCACTGCATCACCTTCTCCCTGCTGATGTGGTCGCGTGACATGACTCGGTTGATGCGCACCTCATCGGGAGCACTCACCATGACAACCTTATCGACCAAGCGGTTGATGCCTGATTCGAAGAGGATGGCACTCTCCATCCACTGGATGCCGCTCTCCTCGAAATCGCGGAATACGGCAGGATGGACGATGTCGTTGATGGCTTGCGCATGGGTATCGCTCTGCAAGAGGAAACGCGTCACGGCAGCCTTGTTGAGCGTGTGTTCGTCTTTGTCGGTCTGACAGAGAAAAGCATCGGGGCCGATGAGTTGGCAGAGTCCTTTATATATAATAGGTGAGGTGCGAATGAGGCGTTTGGCAGCCTCGTCGCAGTCGTAAACCTCGATGCCACGCTGTTTGAGCAGGCGACACACGTAACTCTTACCTGTTCCGATTCCTCCTGTGATACCTATCTTCATTCTTCTTCGATGAGATAATCCACCTGTTTCATTTCGAGAGTGGCGCGACTGATGCCATGAGGCACATTGCGCAGGTAGATGTTACACTTGTCAGACGGATGCTGCATGATTTCCTGGTAGTCTGCCACAACGGTGAAGTCCTCTGGGCGCAACGACCTGAACTGGTTGACACCCGTGATGAAGTTCACCTTGACCTTTTGCGGGAAGGTGCGCAACACTTTACCCTTCGGCATGTTGATGGCTTGAATGGTTACACCATCGATACTCTCTTCGGTGAGGACATCGGTAAAGAATCCGATGCGCACATATTCAGGTACAACCTTCACATCTTTAATATGTGCCAACCGGCAGTCAACCATCAAAGTGTCGCGGAATCCTGCATAGTTGAGCGGCTCGGTGAACATGGCACGAATGCTGTCGAGTTTCTCGCTTGAGGCATAAACGTCAACACTGTCGGGCCAATATTGCACATGTGAGATGAAATAAAGCTGTTCGGGGATGACACGGCCAGCCCATCTTACCGGTACACGCTTGCGCTCACCGTTGTTATAACTGAAATCCACCCTGTCGGGCTTCATGCTGATAATAGAGGTGGACGATTCCAGTTGTAGTTCGATGAGGCGTTTGAGTTCACTGCTGCTAACCGCTCCTTTTCCTTGCCCTCGGTCATAGGTCTTGAAGGGAATATTGAGCATTGTGGTGTGGTTGTAAAGATAGCCCATGATGACCCAACCCTTGTCGCGTAAGGTGACGCGGATGGTATCTGTCTCAGACGAGGTGAGTACGGCATTTCGAGGGACTCCCTTGATGCGTATGAGAACCTTCACTTCCTGTTCGTAGGTCTCATTGAGAGTGAGAATAAGCCAGAAAGCTCCCGATAGAAAAAGAAAAAACAGAAACACCAGAAGTTGCTTGCTCATGGTGCTGAACAAGAAACGTCTGGTGATCCGTGTCAGGTGTTGTGGATTCAAAATGCTGACTTAATAGTCGCGGCATGAATGCCGGATGTTATTTTTGAGCGGTCTGCATGGTAGCAGCCACATTGTCATATACAAAGTTTTTATCAACTTTGATAACTACACCATGGGCAATCTCCACTTCGATGATGCCTGTTGCCAGGTCAACGCGCTTCACTTTGCCATAGATGCCACCGCCGGTTACAACTTCTTGACCTTCGGCCAGAGAGTTCTGAAACTGCTGAATCTTCTTGCGTTGCTTCTGCTGAGGGCGAATCATGAAGAAATACATGATGGCAAAGATAGCCACCATCATAATGATAAAACTCATGCTGCCACCCTGGGCACCACCGGCTTGTGCGGCGAGGATAATCTGTGTCATAGTCGTTAATATTGTTTTTATTGTGTAATCTTATCGTTTCTGTCGTCAATGCGCTTGAGCAAACGTCCTGTTTCAATGAGATGATGGGCAATGTTGTCGAGCATACCATTGATGTAACTGCCACTGCGTGGGGTAGAGTAGGCCTTGGCAATCTCTACAAACTCGTTGATGGTAACGTTGATGGGAATGCTGGGGAAGGATAGCATCTCTGCAATGGCCACCTGCATGATGATGATGTCCATATAGGCCAGACGGGAGAAGTCCCAGTTGATGGAAGCTTCGCTCATGAGATGCTGATATTCATCGGCATTGAGGATGGCATAGCGGAACAGCTTGCGTGCATAGTCCTTGTCTTCCTCGCTGTCGTATTCTGGCAGCAACTCCTGACTGGCTTTCTTCTTTTCGTCGAAACGCTTGATGGTCTTCAGTACGAAGGTGTCAACGATGTCCTTGTCGTCGTTCCAGTAAAGACTCTCTTCTTCAAGCAGGGCGTCAAGGTCGTCATTATTCTGAATGAACGTACGATAAATCTTACGCCACACCTCGCGGTCAGCAGCGTAATCGTCTTGCTCGTCAGCCATATAATCGTGGTAAATCTGACTTTCCGTAATCTGAAGATACAACTTTTTAAGAAATTCGGGATTGTCGTTCCACGATTTCTTCTGTGTTTCCATCAGCTCGTTGAGCATCTTGTTCTCTTCAAGCTGCAGTGCAAAACGGTTGTAAGCGAACTTCTGTGATGGCATTTCTGTGCCTTCGCGCTGTGCCCTCGCCTGGGCAACCTCCAAATGTCTGCGCGACTCTTTTGTAATGCCAACAATGAGCGCCAGCAGATAGGCATACATATCGTAGGCCTTGGAGAGGCTGAAAAGAAGTTCCTTCTCTGCCGATTCAATGTTCTTGCTGCCGTTTTGATAATAGGCATAGGTTAACTGAACGGTCTTGATTCTTATTAATTCCCGATTAATCATAAATCTGTTGAAAATAATTATTTTGATACTCTTATCAAGTGCAAAAATACAAAGAAATCCATTCTCGTGCAAGAAAAGCGATGAAATAATGTAAAAAAGTAGTGGATGTTATGGGCATATCACAAATTTTTCGTACCTTTGCACCGCTTTTTCGCTTCGTGTGATGGTGAATTAAGCAAAAACAACTTAATTTAGAGTAACACATTTATTATTATGAAAGAAATCAACGTAAACGGTCAGAAGCGCACCGATTTGGGCAAAAAAGCCTCTAAACAGCTTCGCAAAGAAGGACTCGTACCCTGTAATTTGTATGGTGAGAAGAAAGATGAGAACGGACTTCCCGTAGCATTCTCATTTGTAGCTTCTATGGCAGAACTCCGCAAGGTAGTTTATACTCCTCATGTATATGTAGTAGTGCTGAACATCGACGGTGAAGAGCACAAGGCTATCATCAAGGAGCTTCAGTTCCACCCAACAACCGATGCTCTGCTTCACGCAGACTTCTACGAGGTGAACGACACCAAGAACATCACTGTAGGTATTCCCGTTAAGCTCAACGGTCTGGCCCAGGGTGTGCGCGATGGTGGTAAGCTTCAGCTCCAGATCCGCAAGATCAACGTTACCGCTCCTTATCAGCAGATTCCTGAAATTCTGAACATCGATGTTACAAACCTCGAGCTCGGTAAGAGCATCAAGGTGGCTGCTCTCAGCTTCGAAGGTCTTGAGATCGCCACTCCAAAAGAGGTTATCGTTTGCTCTGTTAAGGCTACCCGTGCATCTCGCTCGGCTGCTGCCACTGCAGAATAATCTGACTGCATAGAGCATGGACAAATACTTGATTGTCGGTTTGGGCAATGTCGGTAGTGAATACGATATGACCCGCCACAATACTGGATTTATGGTATTGGACGCTTTTGCTAAAGCGTCCAATATTGTTTTTGAGGACAAGCGTTATGGGTATGTGGCAGAGGTTTCTATCAAAGGCCGTAAGGTATTTCTGCTGAAACCTACCACTTATATGAATCTGAGCGGTAATGCCGTGCGCTATTGGCTCAACAAAGAGAATATCGACCAGAGCCGTTTGCTCGTCATCAGCGACGATGTTGCTCTGCCACTTGGACATTTCCGACTGAAAGCCAATGGTTCTAATGGCGGACATAACGGATTGGGACATATCCAGCAACTCATCGGACAGCAGTATGCCCGTTTGCGCATGGGAATCGGCAACGATTATCCGCAAGGCATGCAGGTGGATTATGTGTTAGGACGCTATAGTGACGACGATATGAAGACGCTTCAGCCGGCTCTTGACCTTGGTGTGGAGATTATCCGCAGCTTTGTGTTGGCGGGTATTGACATCACCATGAACCAGTATAACAAGCTGGGGAAAGGAGTGAAGCAGAATGGCTGAACTGGCACGTATAGACAAATGGCTGTGGGCTGCACGAATCTTCAAGACACGCAGCATTGCCGCTGACGCCATCAAGAATGGTCGTGTCACTATCGGTGGTGTCAACGTGAAGCCTTCACGTATGGTGAAGGTTGGTGAGACGGTAAGTGTGCGTAAGCCTCCCGTCACCTATTCTTTCAAGGTTCTCAAAACCATTGAGCAGCGTGTCGGTGCCAAACTCTTGCCTGAGATTTATGAGAATGTGACAACTCCCGATCAGTATGAACTGCTGGAGATGAACCGCATCAGCGGTTTTGTGGATCGTGCCCGTGGCACAGGTCGTCCTACGAAGAAGGAACGTCGTGCGCTCGATGATTTTATCGGACCGTCGCTTGAGGGCTTCGATGATTTTGATTGGGATGACGAAGAATAGTCTTTTAGAGATCAAGAAATAGTTTTTATGATACTCGACATCATTATCGTGATTATCGGCATTTCTGTTGTATTGGCAGGAGCAGACCGACTGACAGAAGGTGCTTCGGCATTAGCCCGTCGGCTGCATGTTTCAGAAATTGTCATTGGTCTGACCATTGTGGCTGCTGGTACGTCGGCACCCGAACTCTTTGTCAGTCTGGTATCGGCATTGAAGGGCACCCCCGATTTGGCGGTGGGTAATGTGGTCGGTTCGAATATTATGAATGCGATGCTTATTGTGGGCTGTGCCGCCATGGTAGCCCCGATGGTCATCAGCCGTTCTACGGTACATAAAGACATCCCGTTTGCCGTAATTGCATCGGTACTATTGGTGTTGGCATGTATTGACGGGCAACTGTCGTGGACCATCACCGGACACACTATCGGTCGCTTGGATGGTGTGATGTTGCTGGTGGGCTATGTCCTATTCATGTATTATACGTTGAAGCATGCCAAAGCCGATGATTCGGAAACAGCACAGGTGAAGGCGCAATCGGTATGGTTGAGCATCATCTATGTGGTGGTCGGTTTGGCAGCCTTGGTATTCGGTAGTGATTGGTTTGTCGGTGCCGCATCGCGTATTGCCACTTCGTTGGGAGTAGGTGAGAGTGTCATCGGACTGACGATTGTGGCTGGCGGTACTTCGTTGCCCGAACTGGCAACGAGTGTAGTGGCAGCCCGTAAAGGCCGTTCTGCCATGGCGATCGGAAATGTTATTGGCAGTAATGTGTTCAATGTACTGATGATACTTGGTGTGACAGCTCTTATCTGTCCGATGCAGATTAACGGTATCACGATGATAGATCTGCTGATGACCTTGGTATCGGTCGCTCTGGTATGGTTTTTTGCGCGTACCCGATATACGGTGGCACGCTGGGAAGGTGGTGTGCTTACCGCAGGCTTCCTCGGTTATATGGCTTGGTTGTTGAGTCAGGCATAGACAGCATTGCGATATAAAGAAATATGGGCTTTGCAGCAGGTTTGTTTGCTGTAAAGCCCATATTATATTTATAAGCGGTAGTTTATTCTCCGTAGATTTCCTTGAGTTTCTCGCCAACCTTCTCACCGCGAAGATCCATGGCAACGATGATGCCGTTGGGGTCAACCAGTATGTTGGAAGGGATGCTTGCTACACCATAAACCTCACTTGCAGCACACTTCCAACCTTTGAGGTCGCTGATCTGTGGCCATTTCATACCGAGTTTCTGAATGCCTTCCACCCAAGCCTCTTTCTTTTGGTCGAAGGAAACACCCACAATCTCAAATCCTTTGTCGTGGTATTTCTCATAGTTGGCAACCAGATTAGGCATTTCCTGTCGGCAGGGACCGCACCATGAAGCCCAGAAATCCACTAATACATACTGACCTTTTCCTACCCATTGGCTCAATGGAGCATAGCGGTCGTCTGTGTCGTTCATCTGCAGATCAGTAAATTTCTTGCCAGGTGCTCTTTTCTCCATACCCGCCAAGAGTTTCTTGGGACGGTCAAGTTCCGGGCAGTTGTAGTAGGCAGCAGTAGGATCGAGAATACTCTTCAACTCATTATAGTCGAAGTCGTACATGGCGCTGAGGATGTATTTGGCAGGAATCGTATTGTTTTTATTGTCGCGGATGATGGTACGTACCAGTTTGAGTTGTACTCCGCTGAGTGAGTCCATCTGGTTTGACAACTGTACGATGCGTGCTTTAGTCTCCGGCAGTTCCCCTTTAGGGTCTTTCTCGCGTAGTGCACGATACTCTTTCATTACTTGTTCACCCTGTGCATCGATGGCATCCATCTGCACTTTATACACATCTTCCTGTGCGTATGCGCCCAGTGATATGGCCATTAGGGCCAAAGTTAAAATTTTCTTCATATTGTTTTTGTTTTACCGCTACAAAGATAGTGCAAACCGAGTGAAATACAAAGAAAAACCTTGTTTTTCTTTTATTTCCGAGGTGCCGCCTATCTTCAGCAAGCTTATCTCTGCTCACTTGGATTAACGAAAACGCGCATCAAATAAAAAAATAACGGAGGAATATATGCTTTATTCAGTTTTTATTCATATCTTTGCCGTAGTTTATGATACTGTAAATTCTATAGAGAAAAATGGTTGTTTTGGCACTTACCCAATCTTCATGCGAGTCCAAAGCCAATGGGGAATGAGGCGCCAAAAGAATACAAGGATGGCATAACACCAGTCGATAACTTTGATAGCCTTTTCCCTTTCTATCGCATCGACAATGGCTTTTGCCACCCGATGGGCATCAAGCTGTAGGGGATAATGATTGCCAGCAATGAGGTCGGTCTTTACAAAACCCGGTCGGATGTCTGTGAACAGGATAGGCAGATGACGCATTCGCGCCTGTTGGGAGAGACATTCTATATAATGGTTTTGGAAACGCTTGGTAGAAGAATAGGCAGGGGCGGCTCCCAGTCCTTTGGTTCCTGCTATCGAGGTGATACAGGCGATGTGTCCTTTCTTATGGTTTCCTGCCATCCACCGGTAGGCAGTAGCTACCATCCGCACAAAGCCCATACCATTGGTGGCTACGGTTTGCAGCTCCTTGTCAATATCGAGCGTGGTGTTCTGCCAACCGATACCCGAACTGTGGAAATAGAGATCCATGCCTCCCATCTCGCTGATCATCTCCTGCAGAAGGTCAGAGGCATCATCCTTGGTAATATCTATCTGTCGGAGACAAGCGATGCGACCTTCTGGCGCCTGACGTTGCACCTCTCTTAAAAGGTCTGTGCGCCGACCGGCAATGCCTACCAGCCATCCTTTTTCTGCCAGTTGTAAAGCCACTTCGCGTCCGATACCGGAGGTGGCTCCTATCACAATAGCTTTTTTATTCATACGCTCTACCAGTTGACCCATCGTTTCACATCGTATTTCTGTTGATAGTCTGCCGGCGCAATACGTATTGTGGTAGGTGTGTCGCTCTTGCCCAAGAGGAAACGTTCTATGAAGGCAACGACTTCTGGATATTGTGATTCGGGCAATTGGCAATGGTCATGTCCCGGTACGATGGAATAACCGATGCGGTCGGCAATACCGAAACGCTGCCAAACCTTGATGGCAGCTTCTGCAGAAACATACATGGAAGGATCAGCCAGCCATTCGTAGTCAGGATTGCCTAAAAGTAATACGGCACGTGGGCAGCACAGGGCAATGAGTTCGTGGTGGTCGTGAGGCAACAGATCTACACGTTCTTCAGCGAATGTTGTCTTCATTGATTCCAAAAACCAGTTGTAGTCTGTACGGTCGAGTGTTTCCACCTTACCTATGGTGCGCGATACACGCCATGACGCAGCACCTCCGCCTCCGGGTTCTTGTGCGATGATCAATGCCACGCGTTCGTCCATGGCTCCACAGAAGAGCGCCATTTTTCCAGCATACGAGCATCCTGTCACTCCGATATGCTTCATGTCGATGTGTGTTTGTTCTGGACCGAGTTTCTGTAGTCCGTCAAGCAGTCGGCTGAATCCCCATGCCCATTCACTATAGGCCCCATTGGCTGTTAGCGAAGGATAGAGTCGGTCGAATTGATACAGACCGCGCCTGTCGTGCTTCCCCCATTGGGTGTAGTTGTTCACCTGACTCTCTCTGAAGGTCATCAAGGCGATATTGCGCGCTGTGAAGAGTTGTGCAGGAATAGAGTTGCGACTGGCTCCGATGATGAGCGGATAGGGTGCTTCACCGCCTTTGGGATAAGTAATGACGGACGAGAGAGTCAGAGTCTGTCCGTCCACGTGTACATCGACGATAAGGGTGTCGCCGTTCATGCGGGCATCAATATCGTCCATGCTTACCGCAGGCTTCATGCCGATTTCATATTTCTGAATACTTGCCAACAGTTCGGCACGTCTCTGTGCCCATTGTCCGTAGCGTTTCACCTCTTTCTTTCCGTTGTCCATCAGAAAAGGATTGGGTAACAAGGGTTGTGCTGTCAATGTACGCTCTTTATAGTATGCTTTCTGCATAAGTGACAGATGCTGGTTTTCGTGGGCAAAGACCAGAGGCGGATTCTTCTTTTGAGCAAGGGCCTGTAGTGGAATAATGATGCTCAATGCCATGCCTATGGCGATAATCATAGGTAAGTGATGGCTTCTGTTTGTTTTCATCATCGTCAATATATTAATGTAGTTCGTGTATCGTCCGCATTTTACTGAGTTCTATCAGCTTTTCTGCATGACTATTATTGAGCGTTCCTTGGTTATATTTCTTTCGATTGTATTTCCACCAGTTCAAGATGTTGGCATACTCCTTGTTGCTTTTGGCGGGCATCTGATGATGCTCCATGACATAAGCTACTGCCAATTGATACATGGCATCCCATGATTCTTCTCTGTTTCTTGCCATAATATTTTATAGTTTTCTGCAAAGATACAAATACATATAAAAACATCCAAACATATTCTGATGATTTTTGTAGAATCGGGCAGATTGATGAATCTACTTGCGTTCAGAAAACCAAAAGAATTTTTTTGATTTCTTTTGCTTTTCACTCACTTATTCGTACCTTTGGTCCTACGAACCTTAGGTACTCACGTTCGGAAAACCAAAAGAATTTTTTGGATTTCTTTTGCTTTTCACTCACTTATTCGTACCTTTGGTCCTACGAACCTTAGGTACTCACGTTCGGAAAACCAAAAGAATTTTTTTGATTTCTTTTGCTTTTCACTCACTTATTCGTACCTTTGCAGGCGCAAAACCTAGGGGTACTTGCTCAACCCCCTTTAACAAAACAAGAATATGAAACACGACAATCAAAAAGTCAGTGTGCTGTTTATGCTTTTCGGCATACTGTTCTGCGTCTGCCTCATTACGGCAAACGTATTGGAAACAAAGCAAATCTCATTTGGTTTCGTCAATGTGACGGCAGGTCTTATCGTATTCCCCGTGAGCTACATCATTAACGATGTGGTATGCGAGGTGTGGGGATACCGTCGCACACGTATGCTCATCTGGCTGGGCTTTGCCATGAACTTCCTCTTTGTGATGTTTGGAGCAATAGCCGACTGGATTCCCGGTGCCGATTATTGGAATGGCGACGAGGGATTCCATCAGATCTTCGGACTGGCCCCGCGTATCGTTGCCGCATCATTTGTGGCATTTCTCGCCGGTTCGTTTATCAATGCCTATGTGATGAGCCGCATGAAAATGATGACTGAAGGTAAGGGATTCTCGTTTCGCGCCATTGCCAGTACTGTGTTTGGCGAGTCTGCCGACTCGATTATCTTCTTCCCGCTCGCTCTTGGTGGTGTGATTCCCTGGGAGGAGATGCCGTCGCTCATCATTTCACAGGTGTGCATCAAGACACTCTACGAGATTATCGTTCTGCCTGTAACCATCCGCGTAGTGGCATTTACCAAGCGTCACGACCAGGAGGATGTCTATGACGAAGACATCAATTACAACATCTTTAAAATCTTTTCATTCTGATGGAAACAAGACAAGAAGACCATTTGCAGGCCTTGGGTCGCAAAACCGACTATCGCATGGATTATGCGCCAGAGGTGCTGGAGACCTTTGTCAACAAGCATCCGGGTAATGACTATTGGGTGCAGTTCAACTGTCCTGAGTTCACTTCACTCTGTCCTATCACAGGACAGCCTGACTTCGCAGAGATTAAAATCATGTATATTCCAGCAGAAAAGATGGTGGAGAGCAAGAGTCTGAAACTCTATCTCTTTTCTTTTCGCAACCACGGCGATTTCCATGAAGACTGTGTGAATATCATCATGAAGGATCTCATCAAACTGATGGAGCCGAAGTATATCGAGGTGACTGGCATTTTCACTCCGCGTGGAGGTATCAGCATCTATCCTTATGCCAATTACGGACTGCCTGGCACAAAATATGAGCAAATGGCAGAGCACCGTATGATGCAGCACGGACTGTGATGCAGACAAGACCGGATAAAGGTCCAGTAGAAAAAATAAGGTGGAAGAATACTCTTCCACCTTATATGTTATAGTACGGCTAACACTTAGTTGTTTTTCTTGCGATAGAAACTCCAGTCGCCATCGCTGAAGCGCAACACAAGTGTGTCTTTGGTGAGTTCTACGATGCGACAGGTGTCACGGTCAATCTTCTGCTTTGTACCTTTAGTGCCCGATGGCATTTCCATCGTCCCAGAAGCCATAATCAACTTACCGTTGAAAAGTCTCCACTCCGTGTATCGCTTGATTTCTGGATACACCACAGCACTCATCTCGTCGGTTGTCTGTTGGTGTTTCATGCCTCTGGTAGTCATACTGTATCCACGCTTAAACTGCAACACATACTCACGCGGTACGAGCAATGATTCTTTGACAGAATCGGGCATCTCTGCCATCATGCGCCGACGAAGACGACGCGACATTTTGTCATAGTCGCGCAGTTTGGGCTTGACCATGAAAGCCCATTGTCCTTTTAGGTCGTCGAGGTTGATGACTGTCAGCGCCTCTGCCTTGTCTTCAGGATTGAGAATCACAGCCAGTTCGTCACCGATAAACGGTTTGCCGAATATCTGTTTCTGCTGACTGGCATTGATGATGTCGAAGGTGTCAGGATCGGCACCGGTGTAGGGGAGAAGCACCAAGAGCGAATCGGTAGTACCGTCGCATGCCAGACCATATAGGGTTGAGTCGCCCGGTTGCCGTTTCAGATAGTTGTCAGTGGCTTTTTCGGCTTGCGGAGCCTCCTTTTTGCCACACGCAGCCAATAGAAGTAAGGCCGAGGCAATAGTCAGTATTGTCTTCGTCATAATCGGTATTTTTTAGTTTTCGATGCAAAAGTACAAAATATCTCCGATTTTTGGTGTAAGTATTGGTTTTTATTTGTACATTTGCAACGAAATAACTATAACTAACGAGATTATTAGCCTTATGAAGAAGAAAATCAGATTCAGTCTTGTCTATCGCGACATGTGGCAGTCGTCTGGCAAGTTTCAACCCCGCAAAGATCAGTTGGCACGTATTGCTCCGGTAATCATCGACATGGGATGTTTTGCTCGTGTGGAAACCAACGGCGGTGCTTTCGAGCAGGTGAACCTGCTGGCTGGCGAAAACCCTAACGAGGCCGTACGTGCTTTCTGTAAGCCTTTCAACGAAGTAGGCATACAGACTCACATGCTCGACCGTGGTCTTAATGCGTTGCGCATGTATCCTGTACCTGATGATGTGCGCCAACTGATGTATAAAGTGAAGAAGGCACAAGGTACAGATATTACCCGCATCTTCTGTGGACTCAACGATACCCGAAACATCATACCTTCTATTAAGTGGGCAAAAGAAGCAGGGATGATACCGCAGGCAACACTCTGCATCACCACATCGCCTATTCATACTGCAGAATACTACTCTGCCATTGCCGATGAGCTGATAGCTGCCGGTGCCGAGGAAATCTGTCTGAAGGATATGGCTGGTATAGGACAGCCTGCCCTGTTGGGTAAACTGACCAAGCTCATCAAGACCAACCACCCCGATATTATCATCCAGTATCATGGTCATTCCGGTCCCGGACTGTCAATGGCTTCTGTATTGGAAGTGTGCAACAACGGTGCCGATATTATTGATACGGCCATCGAACCGCTATCGTGGGGTAAAGTGCATCCCGATATCATCTCGGTACAGTCGATGCTGAAGAATGAAGGCTTCGATGTGCCCGAAATCAATATGAATGCCTACATGCAGGCACGTGCGCTCACTCAGGAGTTTATCGACGACTGGTTGGGATATTTCATCAATCCTGCCAACAAACTCATGTCGTCATTATTGCTCGGTTGCGGACTTCCTGGCGGTATGATGGGTTCTATGATGGCAGATCTGGGCGGCATCTACAATGCCATCAACAAGCTGCGTGTCAAGAAGGGCGAGGCAGAACTGTCGATGGACGATATGTTGGTGAAACTCTTCAACGAAGTGGAGTATGTATGGCCACGTGTAGGTTATCCTCCATTGGTGACACCATTCTCACAATACACCAAGAATATTGCCTTGATGAACCTGTTGACGATAGAGCAGGGCAAGGGACGCTATGTGATGATGGACGATGCCATGTGGGGCATGATACTCGGCAAGAGCGGAAAGATTCCTGGAGAGATCGCACCCGAACTGAAAGAACTCGCTGTCAAGCAGAAACGCGAATTTACCGATGTCGATCCACATACATTGCTTGACAATGCACTTGATGGATTCCGCAAGGAGATGAAAGACAATGGTTGGGAGTGCGGTCAGGACGATGAGGAACTCTTTGAATTGGCTATGCATCCCGAACAGTATCGTATCTATAAGAGCGGTATGGCAAAGAAGAATTTCCTTGCCGATTTGCAGAAAGCAAAGGATGCCAAACTCGGCACGAAGCTCTCTGTAGAAGAACTGGCTGCTTTCAAACATGCCAAGGCGGATGCGCTGACAGCTCCTGTGGCAGGTCAGGTATATTACGAATTCTCAGGCGAAGGAGCTTGCGAACCTTGTCTCGAACCGTTTGTCGGACAGCGCTACAAGGAGGGTGATACCTATTGTTATATACAAGCGCCATGGGGCGAAATCGTTCCTATTCCTGCTGCCCTTGGCGGTAAACTGGTAGAGGTAGCAGCCAAACAGGGTGCCAAGGTGCGCCGTGGCGACAACCTCGGTTGGATAGAACGAGACCAATGATAGACTATCAGACGATAATAGATAAGTATTATCCGCAAGACAATGCGTTGCGCCGTCTGTTGCTTAAGCATAGCAGGCAGGTGGCGCAACGCGCTTTGCAGATAGCGCAGCGGCATCCTGAACTGGGTGCTGACCGGCGCTTTTTGGAGGAGGGAGCTATGCTTCACGATATAGGGGTGTTCCGCTGTCATGCACCATCCATCTATTGTGAAGGTACTGAACCTTATCTGCGCCACGGACTTATCGGCGGACAATTGTTGCGCGAAGAAGGATACCCAGACCATGCGCGAGTTTGCGAGCGACATACCGGCACGGGACTCACTATTGAGGAAATCAACGAGCAGCACCTGCCGTTGCCTCCTGCCGATTATGTGCCAGAGACCATCGAAGAACAGATTATCTGCTATGCAGACAAGTTCTACTCCAAGTCGCACCCCGACCGGGTATCGACCGTAGATGACGTCATCGCATCGCTCATGAAGTTTGGTTCGAAAGGCGTAGAGAAATTCAAGAAATGGTCGGAAACCTTTGAATAGCGGTTTCCGACCATTTCCTTTACTATCCTCTCTATTGCAGTTATCCACAGATAGAGGATTGATTATTGGGAATTACTCCGAATTATTGAGGCATCTTAGGATATTTGCGTGTCCAACCATCCCAACGAAGGCGCATCACACCGAAGAAAGCCTCGCCGAAGATGCCACCCGACATCTTTGAAGTACCTTCACGACGGTTGACAAAGATAACGGGAACTTCTTTGATTTTGAATCCTATCTTATAGGCGGTAAACTTCATTTCTATCTGGAAACCATACCCCTTGAAGCGGATTTTGTCCAGTTCGATAGTCTGTAGCACACGGCGCTTGTAGCATTTGAAACCTGCTGTGGTGTCGTGAACGCTGAATCCTGTTACTATTCTTACATATTTCGATGCGAAATAACTCATCAGCACACGACCGATGGGCCAGTTGACCACGTTGACACCGCTGACGTAACGACTGCCGATAGCCACATCGTATCCTTCATCGGCACATGCTGCATAGAGGCGAGGCAGGTCGTTAGGATCGTGACTGAAGTCAGCATCCATTTCAAACACATATTCATAGGCACGTTCCAATGCCCATTTGAAACCGGTGATATAGGCAGTTCCCAATCCCAGTTTGCCACTGCGCTCAACAATAAATAGTCTGTCGGCAAACTCTGTATCCATCAGATGGTGGACGATGGCAGCAGTACCATCAGGCGAACCGTCATCGATGATTAGGATATGGAAACACTTCTCCAGTGCAAAGACCGCACGGATAATCTTCTCGATATTCTCCTTCTCGTTGTAAGTAGGAATAATTACTATACTGTCGCTTTGATTCATACTTTTATGTTTTATGCTACAAAGGTACGATTAAGCGAGCGAAGTACAAAAGAAAAATCGTTTTTTCTTTTGCACTCCCGAGTGAAAGTACCTTGGAGCGACAGGTCAAAGGTACGATTAAGCGAGCGAAATGCAAAAGAAAAACTTGTTTTTCTTTGCACTTCCGAGTGAAAGTACCTTGGGCCGACAGGTCAAAGGTACGATTAAGCGAGCAGAATACAAAAAGAAACACATAATTTTATGCGGAAAGAAGCTCCGCGCGGAATAGCAGAAGGTGATCCTCGCTTGGAATGGGTCACATTGGTTAAAACCTTGGTGGCGCAGTTGGGCATATTTGTAGCAAGAGATGAAGATGGAAAAGAGTATCTGCCTCATGTAGAATGTTATGTGGACGATTTTCGCGAAACAGATCATGAAGAGTTGTTGAATATTAATGTGCATAACATCAAGTCAATAGAGTATTCAAAGCTGCAAAATCCTGTTAAAAACCACCATTTTTGGGCTATTTTATTCATGAAATCCTCAGAAATCGAGCTCGACTCCCTTGTTTCGATGAATTTCCCTTTCCTTGGCGAACGAGAAAATGATGCGAAATAGTGATATCGCGAGTGCGTTTGGAAGGTAAACAAGTAAATTGAAGGGTGTTTTTCACATAAAACTGGGGATGAACATCAGACTAATGGCATGTAGAGTGGAAGTTAACGACCAACTTTCTTATGGAATCTTTGTATGATGGTTTTACTTTTGTCCTTTCAGGACGTACTGTTTTGTTTGTAACCGTGTCCGCAGGGTGTTACCCTGGGCTAAGGAAACCATTGGGCTTTCAGCCCGTCTCTGCTTGTATGAGGGAGTTATACTACGTAACTTTGTACTGTAAACTCGGTGTGTTCCGTGGATCCGTGTGACCTTTTATTGGTGGGAACGAAAAGCATTCAAAAGCCTCGGAAAAGAAGCGTGAATTTTAGCCAAGCGTTTCAGTTGTTTCAGTTTCAGTTGTGTTTCAGAGGGTCAGTTAAATTTCAAACCCCCTTTTTAAGACTTATAACTAACTAATAATCAATAATATATATATAGGAAGTGAAATAGGTACCCCTCAAAAAACAACTGAAACAACTGAAACTGAAACGCTTGTTCATAAAGGACATTCGTCTAAAATGCTTATTCTCAACAACTTGCACACTTCTGTCCAGCAAATGCGATTCATGTAACATCAGGAAAACAAACATTCCAAAGCCGCAAACCCTTGATAGAAGCCAGACTTTTTGGGCGTTTTCGCTCTTGAAAGCATCAAAAATCGAGTTCGCCCCCCTTGTTCCGATGATTTCCACCTTCCATGCAAAACACAGAAAACGCACTCATTCATGCGTTCTGGATGCCCTTGAAATGGATTTTGGGACATACTGGACACTTTTTTACGACCCTGCCAGACTGCAAAAAATGGCGTTTTTTCAACTACAACTGAAACCATCTACTACGACTTTCAAACGCCTATTACACCCAATCGCTCATTAGGATTTTGGAGAGAATGCATAATCTATGGATTTCCATCTCCTTGGTGTCAAGGCCATATAAACTGGTTTCTGCCTTGTGAAGCAAGGTTATTCATGGGCATGCAAACATTTCATAATAAAAATGTCCTCGAATCGCAGGAAACGTATAGAAACGTATGATGGGCAAAACCGAATGTTGTATCTTTGCCCCGTGGTTTAAGAGAGAATCACTTTCGCACAAAACATTCCGTCCGCGCACAGACATGGTCAACTCCTCAGTAAGTCACAAGTGACTCCACACTAAGTCCCAATATTTAGCGGACAATGATGGGACAAAGTTGGGAGAAACAAGGAACAGAACAGGAGAATACCACGATGTGGGAATGTGTAGAACGTTTTCGATAAGCCAGATGAGCAGAGTTAACTTTCCGTTTAAGTGAGCGAAAAATAAAACTCGCTTGAAGTTTTCCGAACGTGAGGAAAGTCAACGAAGTTAAGTTCACTTAAACTCTGCCATGGCGAGAAAAGGTGCCATGAAATGTAACCGAAAAAATAACATCATGAAACAGCAAAACCCGAACAAATCCCGTTGACAACCCGAACACACAGGGAAGCAATAGTATGATTCGAAACTTGCAACGTTGCGTACGACAGCGCGCTATGCCTTACGAAGGAGGGAGTAAATGCCAATGCCCGATTGGAGTAAAACAGGCGGCTACTGTTGAGTCAGAGGCCTAAGTAGCTGAATCGCTTCTGCTACAGAGGGAACATTGGATATCAGCAATGAACGCTTGCCGTTGACATCGCGCAGTTGGCAGCGACGTGGATTGCCCACCGCAAAGTCTATAACACGCCCGAACGCTTCGCTTTGATAGTAGGGACTGTCGGCTTTGGAGACGAGATACATAGACATACGGCCTTGCTTGAGAATGATTTTCTCGCAACCCAACAGGCAGGCGTAACGACGCAAAGTCACCACATGCATCAGTTCCTGAGCAGCAGGCGGCACAGGACCAAAGCGATCTTCCATTCGACGACGGTAGGCTTCGAGTTGCTCGTCGGTCTGGAGATTGTCCAGTTCGCGATAGAGCAGCATGCGCTCGCTGTCGGAGGGCACATACTGGTCGGGGAAATAGAGTTCGAGGTCGCTCTCCAGGGTGCAGTCGGAAACGTACGGTCCGTCGGTATTGATGGGTGTAGAGGCTTCTGCTTCTGCGACTTCGGCAAAGGTGGGCTCCTCGTTTTTCAGTTCTGTCATGGCTTGGGTCAGAATCTTCTGATAGGTCTCATAACCCAGATCGGCAATGAATCCGCTTTGTTCGGCGCCCAGCAGGTTGCCGGCACCTCGGATGTCAAGGTCTTGCATGGCAATCTGTATGCCGCTGCCAAGGTCGCTGAAATTCTCCAATGCCTCTAATCGGCGGCGACTCTCCTGAGGAAGGTCGGCAAGGGGAGGTGCAAGCAGATAGCAGAACGCCTTGCGATTGCCGCGTCCTACACGGCCTCGCATCTGATGGAGGTCTGACAAGCCGAAGTGGTTGGCACCATTGACGATGATGGTATTGGCATTGGGAATATCGATGCCGTTTTCAACAATGGTGGTTGAGAGGAGCACATCGTAGTCGTAGTTGGCAAAATCGAAGATGGCTTGTTCCAGTTCGTCGGGCTTCATCCTGCCGTGACCAATCACCACACGTGCATCAGGAATATAGGTGTGGATGAGGTCGGCAATGCGCTGTAGGTCGTTGATGCGCGGATTGACAAAATACACCTGACCGTTGCGCGACATCTCGAAATTGATGGCATCGGCAATGATTTCCGGTCCGAAGGTATGTATCTCGGTATGGATGGGATAGCGATTGGGCGGCGGGGTCTGGATGATGCTCAGGTCGCGGGCACCCAAAAGGGAGAACTGCAGTGTGCGCGGAATGGGTGTTGCTGTCATGGTCAACGTGTCGATATTGGTTTTCAACTGGCGCAATTTCTCCTTGGTGGATACTCCGAATTTCTGTTCTTCATCAATAATAAGGAGTCCAAGGTCATGAAACTTCACCGTCTTGCCGATGAGTTTGTGGGTGCCGATGATAATGTCTATCTTGCCTTCCTCCAAATCTTTCAGTATTGCCTTGGTCTGTTTGGCGGAACGGGCACGCGACAGATAATCCACACGGACTGGCAGATCCTTCAGACGGCCTTGGAAGGTCTGGAAATGTTGGTAAGCCAGTACAGTGGTAGGCACGAGTACAGCCACCTGCTTGGAGTCGCAGGCTGCCTTGAATGCAGCACGCACCGCCACCTCGGTCTTACCGAATCCCACGTCGCCACATACCAAACGGTCCATAGGACGTGCTTTTTCCATATCGGCCTTGATGTCGTTGGTGGCTTTCAACTGGTCGGGCGTATCTTCGTAGAGAAATGACGCTTCGAGTTCGTGTTGCATGAAACAGTCGGCGCTGAAGGCAAATCCCTGCTCGCGTCGTCGGCGGGCATAGAGACGGATGAGGTCGCGGGCAATATCCTTCAACTTATTTTTGGTGCGCTCTTTCAGTCGTTCCCACTGTCCTGTGCCTAATTGCGAGAGGCGTGGCGGTTCACCGTTGTCCTGTGCTTTGTATTTGCTGACCTTATAGAGTGAGTGGATGGAGACATAGATAGCCCCGCCGCCGTTGTAGATTATCTTAATCATCTCTTGGTAGCCGTTGCCTTGTGGCATGCGTACCAAACCACCGAATTTGCCGATGCCATGATCTACATGGACCACGAAATCGCCTACTTCAAACTGTTGAATCTCTTTCAACGTGAGCGAGACTTTGCCGCTGCGGGCCTTGTCGGAACGCAGACTGTATTTATGGAAACGGTCGAATATCTGGTGGTCGGTGAAGATGCAGAGTCGCAGGTCGTGGTCGATAAATCCCTCGTGGATGGTTTTTTCTACAGGGGTGAAGTGTAGGGTCTGTTTTTCCTCATCGGCAGAAAAAATGTCTTTCAGTCGTTGCAACTGCTTCACGCTGTCTGCCAGAACATAGATGCGATAACCTTTTGACAGATAATCGGTGAAACTTTGACGCAGCAGATCGAAATTCTTATGAAACAGCGGTTGCTGGAGTGTGTTGAAACGCAGGGTCGCCTGAGGCACACCTGTGGCATGTGCACCGATTTCTATGCGACGCAAACCGCTGATGGCTTCGGTGAATTGAGAGCCGCTGATGAGCTGAGTCTCCTTTCTCATCTGCTGCATCGTCTCTTGTTGCTCCATTTCGGTCTGTCCTTCCATGCGCTCGGTAAGAGCTTGCGACGAGAATCCTTCACGGTATGTGCGGTCGATGGAATCGTGAACAAAGAGTAAGTCTTTTGTCACGAGCAAAGCCTCCTTTGACAGAAACGAAAAGAAAGGTACGCGTTCCTCTGATGTAACAGATAGTTCGGGAACAATCTGTATGCGGTCACGACGGTCGCGCGACAACTGATCGGTCACATCGAAAGTGCGGATAGAGTCGATGTCGTCACCGAAAAAGTCGATGCGGAATGGATATTCGCAACTGAAGCTATAGACATCGAGGATAGAACCGCGTAGGGCAAACTGGCCTGGCTCATAGACATAATCTACCTCATGAAACCCAAACTCACGCAGTTGTGTTACGATGATGGAAGTGTCAATATTCTGTCCATGCTCTAAGGATAAGGTTCGCTCGTCCATCTGACGACGTGAAATGACCAGTTCTGCCAATGCCTCAGGATAGCTGACGATGAGGTAACGCCCGTCTTTCATCATGCAACGGCTCAATACCTCGGTGCGGAGAATCTCGTTGGCAGCGTCTCGCTGTGCGTATTTGATGGCACGGCGATATGAGGAAGGGAAAAACAATACCTGTTCGTTGCCCAACATCTGTGTCAAGTCGTGATAGAAATAGCCTGCCTCTTCCTCGTCGTTGAGTATAAATAGCGCATTGGGCAACAGATTCTTCTGCGCCATAGTGGCAAACAGTACTGATGCGGCAGAGCCAGTCAGTCCTTCTAAAAACAAGGTTTTGATTTTCTTGTCAGACAGACTTTTTGCCGTAGCCCCCACTTGTGGAGCAACGGAAAGGAGTTCGATGAGGTCTTCTATCTTCAGTGTTGTCATTACTTTCAGGGATTGTAGGCTTCGTGAAGCCGAAAACAATGCAAAAGTAATAAAAAAAAGGCAACTGGAGAAGTAACCTGCAATGTAAATGAAAATAAAGTGCGTTTCGCTTTGTAGTTTAAGTCTTTTTTGCTAATTTTGCATCGCATTTTGCTTTTCCTTTAGGAAAAAGCATAGTTGCGCTGACTCAAACAAGAGGAATAAAAAGTAATCAGATAAATATGAATTTTCAAGTAACGAGCATGAAAACAATGGCAGGCTTGAAGCGCAATATGGTGGTTGCGCTCATGATGCTGTCTTCGTTGTCGGTTGCCGCACAGAGCGGAATGACCGACACGCAAGTGATGCAGTTTGTGGCAAGGGAGGCGAAAGCCGGAACGTCACAGTCGCAGATTGTCACCAAGTTGATGCAACGTGGAGTGAAGATCGATCAGATCAGACGTGTGCGCAACCAGTATGATAAACAGATCAGAAGCCACAATATGAGTGCTGCGGCTGATGCTGCCGTCGGTGATGCAAGCAACCGCATGCGGCATAGTGCATCGCAACAGCAGGAACTGGAGAACGGCAAGGTTAATACAGCTTCTGAGAATGCTAACGATGCCAGTGAAGACCATCAGTTGGCAGAGCAGGAAGTAATGGCTACCCAAGGACATTCTGCCGAGACTAATGGCAAGAAAGTGTTTGGACGTGACATCTTCAACCAACGCGCCCTTTCATTCGAACCCAATATGAATATCGCCACACCGCAGACCTATGTGCTCGGTCCTGGTGACCAAGTGGTCATCGATGTTTATGGCGCTTCGCAGAATACACACCAACTGACCATATCGCCAGAGGGAACGGTGACGGTTCCTGGATACGGACCGATTTATGTGAGCGGAATGACGGTGGCTGCTGCCAACGGAAAAATTCGTTCTACACTCGGATCACGCTATGCCAGCAGTAAGGTGAAGCTCTCTGTGGGACAAACACGCACCATCATGATCAATGTGATGGGTGAGGTGAGGACACCGGGTACCTATACCCTCAGCGCTTTCTCTACTGTTTTCCATGCCCTCTACAGAGCTGGCGGTATCAACGATATCGGTACACTACGTAATGTGAAGGTCTATCGTAATGGAAAACTGATTACCGTGGTGGATATCTATGAATATATTCTCAACGGCAGATTGGCGGGTAATGTTCGTCTGCAGGACGGTGATGTGGTACAGGTAGGACCTTACGATTGTTTGGTTGGTGTCACGGGTAATGTGAAGCGCCCGATGTTCTACGAAATGCGTAAGAACGAGAGCGTGGCAACTTTGTTGAAATATGCTGGAGGATTTACCGGAGATGCCTATAAGAAGGCTGTCAGACTGGTGCGTCAGACCGGTGAACGCTATTCGGTATTTAATGTCGATGAGTTTGATATGTCATCATTCAAAGTTGATGACGGCGATGCAGTAACCGTAGATGGTATGCTCAACCGCTATGAGAATATGGTTGAGGTGAAAGGTGCCATATTCCGCCCCGGACAGTATCGGTTGGGTGGTGAGGTTACTTCTGTGAGAGGACTGATAGAGCGTGCAGAAGGCGTTACCGAAGATGCTTTTACTGCTCACGCTGTATTGCATCGCATGAAGGCTGACCGCAGTCTTGAAGTGGTCTCGGTTGATGTACAAGGTATTTTGGCAGGTACTGTGCCCGATATTCCATTGAAGAATGAAGACGTGCTCTTTATTCCAACACAGGCAGAACTGCGTTCAGAGCGTACTTATACGATTACTGGTGAGGTGATGTCACCAGGAACTTACGAATATGCCGACAATACCTCGGTAGAGGACCTCATCATGCAAGCAGGTGGTCTGACAGACGCTGCAAGTACTGCAAAGGTTGATGTGTCGCGTCGTATTCGTGACCCCAAGGCCACCACAACCACACGAGAGATTGCACAGACATTCTCGTTTGCCCTGAAAGACGGATTCGTGGTCGATGGTAATAAGGGATTTGTATTGCAACCCTATGATGTGGTACACGTGCGCCGTAGTCCTGGTTATGTGACACCACAGAACGTTACTATCAAGGGCGAGGTAAACTTCCCTGGCGTGCAGACGATGAACATGAAAAACATGCGACTGAGTGATGTCCTGGCAATGGCTGGAGGTGTGACCGAGAATGCCTATATGCGTGGTGCACGACTGGTACGTGTGAAAACGCAAGAGGAAAAGGAGCGCACTAAAGATGTGTTGACTGCACTCAAAAGAAATATGAGTGAGCGCGACTCAGTTGCTATGGAAAACTTGGATTTGGAGAATACCTACGTAGTGGGTATTGAACTCGATAAGGCCATGGCTGATAAAGGTGGTGAATACGACATCATTTTGCGTGAAGGCGACGTGATCACAGTACCAGAGTATAATGCTACGGTCAAAGTGTCGGGTGACGTGATGTTCCCCAATACTGTTTCATTTGTGGGTGACAAAGGTTATAAGTGGTATGTTAACAAGGCAGGTGGCTTCGGACTGCGTGCCAAGAAGCATAAGACCTTTGTCGTTTATACCAACGGAACTGTGGCACAGGTTGGACATGGTGCAAAAATAGAGCCAGGCTGTGAAATCGTAGTGCCAAGCAAACGTAAGCGTGAAGGATTGAACTTCGCACAAATGCTTGCTGCAGGAACCAGCTTAGCAAGTTTGGCAGCTGTGGTTGCCTCTCTTGTTTCTATCACTAAATAATGAAAGGTATGACTATGGATGAGAATAACAAGATGAATCAGGTGGAGGAAGAAAGCTCCATCGACTATGCTGCCTTGTGGGCTGCTGTCAAGCGTCGCAAACATCTCTATGTCGTTGTGCTGCCTGTGGCTTTCGTTCTGGCTTGTATCTATGCCTTGGGACTGCCCAACTATTATAATGTACAGGTGAAACTGTCACCAGAACTGTCGTCGAAGAGTAGTACCAGTTCGCTTAGCGCTCTGGCAAGTCAGTTTGGCGTCAATCTCGGAGGTCGTGCAGCTACAGAGGCACTCTTTCCTACGCTCTATCCTGACTTGATGAACTCGGTTGATTTCAAAACCAGCCTCTTTCCTGTAAAGGTGAAGCGTGAAGAAGATAAGAAGGTGATGACCTACTACGACTATCTGCTCAACGAACAGAAAACACCATGGTGGTCGGGAGCTGTCAAGGGGCTGATGAGTATCTTCGGCAGTAAAGAGAAAGAGAAGAATCTTAAGGTGGATCCGTTCCGCCTGACCAAGACACAGACTGCAATTGCGCAGGTGATAGATAAGAAGGTTGTGTGTGATGTGGATAAGAAAACAATGGTCATCACTATCGATGTAACTGACCAGGATCCGCTTATTGCTGCCACCATGGCTGATTCGGTGAAAGTGCGTCTGCAAGACTTTATCACAGAGTATCGTACCAAGAAAGCGCGTCATGATTTGGCTTATACACAAAAACTCTATAAAGAGGCTAAGGAACGCTATACTCGCGCACGACAGAACTATGCTTCGTTCTCGGATGCCAACCAGGATTTGATTCTTGAGAGTGTACGTAGCAAACAGACCGATCTTGAAAACGAGATGCAACTGCAGTTTAATGCCTATAACACACTGGCTCAACAGATGCAGATGGCTGAGGCCAAAGTGCAAGAGGATACTCCTGCCTTTACAACCCTGCAGAGTGCTACGGTTCCTGTGAAGAAGGCTGGTCCTGTTCGTTCCAAAATGGTACTGATGTTCCTCTTCCTCGTGTTTATCGGAACAACAGCCTATATCCTCTATAAAGAGGGTGAACTGAAAAAACTGATTGGTATAGGATAATACCTATATTATATATACAAAGAAGCCGGTTCCTCATCGAACCGGCTTCTTTGTTATTAGCTATGTTGGAGAGTCGGCATGGATTTTCTTGGGCGTTGCTCTCCGAAATGTATCTCCATTCCTCCATACTTGGCATGGAGGAATGGAGGGACTGATTGTTATTCCTTGATGATGGGCTCCAGCTCGCTGACGTTTCTTTCGATTTCTTCGTCAGAAACGGTGTAGTTCTGCAGATCGCCGCTGATAAACTGCTCATAGCTCGGCATGTCGATGAGACCGTGGCCAGAGAGGCAGAACAGGATGACTTTCTGCTCACCGGTTTCCTTGCACTTCTTGGCTTCGCGAATAGTGGCTGCGATGGCATGGCAACTCTCAGGGGCAGGGATGATGCCCTCGGTGCGGGCGAAGAGCATTCCGGATTCGAACGATTCCAATTGGGGAATATCCACACCATGCATCATCTTGTCCTTGATGAGCTGTGACACAATCATGCCGGCACCATGGTAGCGGAGACCGCCTGCATGGATATTGCTGGGCTTGAACTGATGGCCGAGCGTAAACATGGGTAATAATGGTGTGTAACCAGCTTCGTCGCCGAAGTCATACTGGAACTTACCGCGAGTCAGCTTAGGACAACTATTGGGTTCGGCTGCGATAAACTCGGTATGACGCTCTCCGCTGATGTTATGGCGCATGAAGGGGAATGCGATACCTCCGAAGTTGCTACCGCCGCCAAAGCAAGCAATAACAGTATCGGGATATTCACCAGCCATCTGCATCTGCTTTTCAGCCTCCAGACCGATGATAGTCTGGTGCAGACCAACGTGGTTGAGTACAGAACCTAATACATATTTACAATGGGGAGTGGTGGTAGCCAACTCTACTGCTTCTGAAATGGCTGTACCAAGTGAACCGGGATGCAACGGATCTTTGGTGATGATATCCTTACCCGCACGTGTTGACATGGATGGAGAACCGGTAACGGCAGCACCGAAAGTACGCATAACAGATGAACGATAGGGCTTCTGCTGCATGGTAATCTTTACCTGATAAACCGCACATTCGAGACCGAATATCTTGGCAGCATAGCTCAGGGCCATACCCCACTGGCCGGCACCAGTCTCGGTGGTCACATTGGTTGTGCCTTCTTGTTTGGCATAATAGCATTGGGGAAGGGCGGAATTGATTTTATGAGAACCCAAGGGGTTGACACTCTCGTTCTTGAAATAGATATGGGCAGGAGTGCCGAGGGCTTTTTCCAACTCATAGGCGCGTACCAATGGGGTAGAACGGTAAAAACGGTATTTGTCGAGCACTTCTTCGGGAATGTCTATCCACTCATGCTCCATGTCCAGTTCCTGTTTACTACACTCTTCGGGGAAGATATGTGCCAAATCCTGCCATGTTAAGGGCTTGTGGGTCTGGGGATGGATGGGAGGCAGTGGCTTGTTGGGCATGTCTGCCATGATGTTATACCACTGTGTTGGAATCTCATTCTCCGGTAGGAGATACTTCTTTTGTTTTGTCATTGTCTTATGGTTTAGTGTTTTGTACGACAAAAGTAATGAAAAATAATGAGAAAAAGAGGATAAAAACTAAAAAATTGCTACCTTTGTGTGCGATATGATGATATTAGCGATAGTTTTGGGCTATTTTTGCTTGCTGTTTGCCATCAGCAGATGGACGGGAAGACATGCAGACAATGATACGTTCTACCGTGGCAACAGACAGTCGCCATGGTATATGGTGGCTTTTGGCATGATAGGTGCATCGATATCTGGTGTGACCTTTGTAAGTGTGCCGGGTATGGTGACACGTATTGATATGACCTATTTGCAAACATGTATGGGGTTTATCTTGGGCTATGTTATCGTAGCTTTTGTTCTCCTACCTTTATATTATAGGTTGAACCTGACCACCATTTATTCGTTTTTAGGGCAACGTATTGGACGAAGGGCTTATCGCACAGGGGCATCGTTTTTCCTTTTGTCGAAAATGACAGGGGCAGCGGTGCGTTTTTATGTGGTGTGCTGGATTTTGCAGCAATGTATCATGATGCAGATGCCTGATGGAATGCGACAGATAGGTGAGGGATGGCTTTTTACATTTACGGCGTTAGTAATGGTGGCTCTGATATGGCTCTACACCAGAAAAGGTGGCATACGCACACTGGTATGGACTGATTCGCTGCAGACTGCCTGTCTCTTTGGAGCGTTGATACTGATGCTTATTATGGTTACCAAACAATTGGAAATGGGGGTTGGTGATGCTGTATCGGCCATAGCAGATAGCGAAATGTCGCGCATCTTTGTGTTTGATGACTGGATGTCGAAGCAGAATTTCTGGAAACAATTCTTCAGTGGTGTGTTCATCGTCATTGTCATGACGGGACTTGATCAGGATATGATGCAGAAAAATCTTACTTGTAGTTCATTGCGTGATGCACAGAAAGATATGACGACGTATGGTGTGGCTTTTCTACCTGCCAACCTGTTGTTCCTTTCGCTTGGTGCTTTGCTCGTTATGCTTGCTCATCAACGTGATATTGCAATTCCAGAGATGGGTGACCAACTGTTACCAACTTTTGCTGCATCTGGGCTGTTGGGACCTGCGGTGGTTGTGCTCTTTATTTTAGGTATCTTGGCTGCCTCATTTTCAAGTGCCGATTCGGCTTTGACAGCTATGACAACAAGTTTCTGTGTTGATATCTGTGGGAAACCAAACGATGAAAACCTACGCAAAAGATCACATTTGATTATTGCTGTGATTTTTGTGGTCTTTGTTTTGCTTTTTCGTTTGGTGAATTCCACCAGCGTCATTGATGCCATCTATGTGCTCTGTGGTTATACCTACGGGCCGTTGCTTGGACTCTTTGCGTTCGGGCTGTTGACCCATAGGCAGACCAATGACCGATGGGTACCCTATGTATGCTTGGCTTCTCCTTTGTTCTGTTGGGGACTTGACGCTATTGTGGGATATTATACGGGCTATCGATTCGGTTATGAACTGCTGATGCTTAATGGTTTATTCACCTTTGTCGGTCTGCTGGCTCTTCGGCCGACGAGTAAGTGAATCGATGATGCAATACAAATATTGAATCATCCTTCGGTCTGAATAAACCGAAATTAAATATGATGACCGGTTATCACATGAGAGTTTGCATTATTGATTTCTTAGTTTCTCAAAATACTCCGATGGTTGCATGCCCATTACCCGCTTAAAGGTGGTGGCGAAGTATTTCGGATCTTTGAATCCCACTTGATAGGCAATATCGCTGACACGCAAGTCTGGGTCTGACTGCGCTATCTTGCAGGCTGTCTTGATGCGCATGTCACGGATAAAGGTCGAAACATTCTTTCCTGTGGCTGCTCGCAACTTATTATATAAGGTGGAACTGCTGGCTCCAATGTCAGAAGCAAGCCTGTCGCGATCGTAGTCAGAATCAGATAAGTTGGCTTTGACAAGTTCGGTGACACGGTTTACAAACTCATTGTCTATTGGGCTGTCTGATGAAGTGATTTCCTCAATATGTTCGTCTTGATGGGTGGCATCAATATTTATCTTTTGCTGGTATTGACGGCTTAATAGCGTGTTATTGATATGAAGCAGCAGATCGGTCATGCGGAATGGTTTCTGCAAACAGATGTCTGCGCCTTCTTGCAGGGATAGTTCGCTGTCATTGGTGTCGGCATTGCCCGTCAGCGTAATAATTGGCAATTGATTCTTGGAATAATTTTGGCGAAAAACAGTTGTCAGACTAATACCATCAATTTTAGGCAGATTGGTTTCTGCCACTACAAGTTGGATATTTCCTTCTTTTACCAGTCGGAGCGCATCGGCACCATTGCTCGCTGTGAGTATGTTGTAGTATGGACTTAAGGCATGTGCCATCAGATTAAGCATCTCAGGATTATCGTCTGCAAGGATGATGTTGATGCTTTTGCTGCCATCTGCTGATTTCTCGGATTTTTTTATCGGGGTCAGCAAAGGCAGCAGATTGTTGGCATAGGTACGGATAAAACTCTCTGATGACTTTTGTTGATGATTGGTTTGTGCGTCGGTGAAGGCCTCTTTTCCTATGGGCAACTCGATGGTGACGGTAGTTCCCTGACCTTGAAGAGTTTTGTAGTGGATGTTGCCACCATGTAGTCTCACCATATCGTTGACGAGTGATAGGTTGGGGTAGGTTCCGGTAATCATGGACTCCTGAAAACTGGAGATAGATGGAGCATTGAATATTTTCTCTACTTCTTCGGGGATGATGCTTACGCCATTGTCGCTAATACGTATATATAGGTGGTCGTAGTCAGAATTTGTACTCACATCTAAAGTTACGGTACCGTCGGTACCTGTATATTTTGTGGTGTTCTGCAACAGATTAAAGATGATTTTATCTATTTTGTCAGTATCTGCCCAACCAACCATCGTGTCTGGTTTACAACTGATGTCAAGGTTGAGGCCTTTCTTGTTCATTAACGGCGCTATGCATAGTGCGGTATCTCTGATGGATCGCATTACATCGCATTGCTGTACATGTAGATTCATCTTACCCGTATAGATTAGTGTGGCCTCGTCCATTTGTTGCAGAAGACGCAATGATCGTTGGATGTTAAGGTCGATCATGTTTAACTCGTCTTGCAGTTCAGGATGATTGCCTCGTAGCTGTTCGATAGTGCTACTGATAATGGTCATTGGGGTTGACAGATTATTAGTTAGGTTGGAGATGGTACACTCCAACAGCATCTTATTTTTGCTTCTTAGATGGATAGAAAGCCTTCTTGATAACCAAAAATGGCCTCCTATCAACAATCCTGTGGCTATAATCAACAGAATGATGGTCAAGTTTGTCATATCTATAACTGTATTTTCGGTTGCGAAGATACGAAAATAAGTTTGAAATACATTCATATTTTACCATAAAAATCGTCAAAAATGCGTATTTTAGTTTGATTTGCGATAAATTTGGTGTATTAAACGTTAAAATCACGCATTTTAAACTATAAATAATAAAATATGAACGCGAGTATGAAATAATTGTAATACATTTGCATCAGAAAACAAAACTAGTTGTGAGTTAATTTT
>NZ_NPJB01000075.1:0-789 GCF_002251345.1 Prevotella sp. P4-119
ATCCTAAAATCCGCAACTATCATCCAATACACGATTAAGGGTAGATTTATGAGTCGTTAGTAGCAGCTTTCAGTAAAAAGCAACAGCACAACATCAATATGTAGCCACCATCCCCTTACCCCACGATGCGACTTGAGGTAATACGCAGATTCAAACCGGAAAGAAAGGATTCTTATCCGAATTCTGTTTTGAAGGGTTTTGCATAAGCTCGGTTCTCTGTGTAGATATTCAGCACGTATTGCCTTGCAGTCATGATCCACTTGGCAGGTACGGAGATGAATCTGAAGACAAAAGCCTTTATGCGACTCGTTTTCTTGAGCCCAAAAGCCTTGGTGTCAAGCCTGCTCATGATGGTCTTGTAGAAATTGTGTATCAATGCAGTAAGCAGAAGAAAGACAGTATTCTCCGCCATGAATGACTTGGGGAGCCTGCTCCAACCGAATCCGTTGTTCATGTCGTCAAAGATACGTTCCTTGCCGCCACGCAGATTGTAGAATTCAACAATGTCCCTTGTCGATGACTTGTAATCGTTGGTCAGAATACAACGGTAAGTGTATTCGCCTTCCCACAGGTCAAGGTCGCCACTGTTGCGTCTTTGTCTCTGGATGACAAGACGATAGCACTTGCCTTCCCATTTCTCAACGAGAATGGAATTGAGTTCGAACTGGATGCCGTTAATCTCCTCCGTCTTCCATCCTCTCAGAGCAAAGATGTCATTGTAGAGCGAACTGCATCGGTTGGCACGGATGTAGAAATGTTTGCAATGCTTCTCTATCTCACTGACGATTT
>NZ_NPJB01000076.1:0-41758 GCF_002251345.1 Prevotella sp. P4-119
AACAAACTCATACGTTTGGTCACTGCTATGGTCCGAAATCGCCAAATTTTCTCACCAGAATATAAAATATCAGCATAAATTAAAAATAATGGTCAAAATATTTGGATTTTAACATAGAAAGCGGAAAATAGTTGAAGATTATTTTCACGATTTCGATACACAAGCAAAGGCGGGCTTAAAGCCCAATGGCTTCCACAGCCCAGGACAACGCCCTGAGGACATTATGCAGCATACCCCAACCACGTCTTGTAAGGACAAAACTAAAATCCGTAGCATCTACAACCGTAACCTTGACCTTACATCTCAACTAAAAGCTCAGAAATCAAAATCGCATAGGAAGCTGTCAATGCAATAACTTCGTGACATTCCTTACCATCCGTGTGCGGTTTTCAAAAACCGTTATACTGTTATCTGTAACGCTTTACTGCAAATTATGGAGTAGATTAAACACTCCGTGTCAATCCGGAGTGGTATCTGAGTGCGGTTATATGTTCTGTCGCATGAGAGATAGTAAGGCTTTAAAGAAAGACCACCACTATAATAAATATAGTGATGGTCTTTATCTTAATAATTGCTTTTACTATAGATGTAGTAATGGACGTTCTGAAATGATTAGACCTATAAACAATATTTGTTAGAATGCGTATGATAGCTCCTCATCGTCAGTCGTGTCGAATGTGTATCCATTACTGACAGAATTGGTAAAGAAGTACCCTGTTGCTTTGGTCGTACAATTTTGTTTCAGCGTTACCGCATTAAATGTACGCGTGCGAATCAGTTTGCCAGAACTATCCTTCATATTGACCTTTACATTGACAACTTGTTCTGTTGCTGTCAGAAAACATGAAATCATTGGACCGTCTATGAATGAATTGTTTGGCGTATTTTTCTTGTAGAAATTAGTTGTGTATGATTGTTTTGCAAAACTAAATCCAGTAGATGGATTGAAAGTGTATTGGTTTGGAGTACCTACATTCTGATCTGGGTCGATGATGATTTCCACTTCATCTACTTCTTCAGGGTAGGGGTCTGTTATACGAAGCATGAATGATGCTGTGATGCGTTTGCCAAAGTTCATAGTAACCTCTTTAGGTTCACCTCTGGTAATATCAACAGACATCGTTGTTGCATAGGTACTCTTGTAGAGTATGATATCATTGATGACCGCTTTATCTGGAGATACGATGTTTGCAGCTCCGTTACTTGGAGTTTTAGCCTTGTGTGCCACAGCTACGAAAGTGTATTTTCCAGCTGGAAGCTCGCAATTAATCTGATCGAAGTTTTCGTTTTCTCCTTTTGTTTTGTTTTCAGTATAAAGCTCTTTGTTGTTTTCGTCGAAAACCTTAAATGCGATACATGTCACTTGTGCTTCTGCAGCACTTGCACGTGACGTTGCGAAATTTTGGTCAGGAAGTACTGAAAAATCAAATCCAGAAAAACTGACTTTTACTGAGACAGGTTCTGTCACTACTGTGTTGTTGTCCTCTGATGAACAAGAGAACAGATGTGCTACAAACAAAGGTAGCAATAAAAAAAAGAATTTTTGCATAGACCTTACAAATTATTGCTGCAAAGTTAAAGTTTATTTTCATACGAAGCACGAAAAAACTCTTAAAAAAGTATAAAAGCAGTATTGATATAACGAAAAATGGCTAATTCTGTCCTTTTTATAGCAGTGTCAAAAGGGTTTTTATAAGAAATTATTTGCGAAAAAACGGTAAAACTGTCAGTTTTATATTGCCCCTGATGATTGATTTAGTATTAAGGTGTCTTATTAATAATATGCTTTTCTATTGAAGAAGTAGTTTTAATAAAAAGAAACAAGGTAATTCTTCACAATGAAGATAACCTTGTTCCTTATAAGTTGTATAGAATGTTATAGAGGCTTAAATCTGACGTCCGTTGATGGCATATTTTTTATTGCCCTTCTCAATGATGATTTTACCATTCTTGACGTATTTGCGCGAAGTCTTATTGGGTGTGATAGTAATCTGTTCGATGCCTGTTGCCGATGAACAATAGACATAGATAATCAAGCAACATTGCTTGTTGCCAATAGAGAATGACAGTTTTTTCTCTACAGGTGCCTCAGTAAAACTAAAAGAGTGAGAAACAGTAGTGTATGTATCGTCAACCTTTGCAGGGAATACATAATCTGTGCTGGAATAGTTAACTCCATTGACGTTCTTGATGTAAGCATCAGCATCGTAGTTATCGTATCCTGTAAAGGTGACTTTCACCACTTTTTTCCCTTCTGGAATATTGATATCGTAGGCATTGGCAGAATACTTGATCGTATTGTTTTTTCCAGCACCATAGACTTTGCCTTTCGCATTTGACACGGTAAATCCATTGTTAAAATGGTAGGTGTTTAGACCATCTCCAGTGGATTCTTCTGAGTAGGTGACTGCAGAGAGCTCAAAGGCTTCACCTTCGCCGCCTTGTGTGGCATCGATACGCTTTTTCCAGGCGGGATACTCTTCGCTGATGAGTTTCTGACACCAACTGCCGAGATACTGGTAACTGGCTCTGTTAGTAGCCATCAGCGAGGTAGCCACAGGTACACCCTTGCTATCGATGACCGGGTCGGTATCAGCATAATTATAGAGGAAACGATAGAAGAGGTGAGGGTACTCGTTTTTGTAGATAGAGAAGATGGGTTTGTAGGCATTTTCAGCTTTGTAGCTCGACGTAGCAATTTCGTTTTCGGTGTAGGTATAATCTACGCCGTTGTAGTTATAGGTACGCTTCTTGCCACGCTCTTCCAGTTTTTTGAAAAATTTGTCGTAGATTTTCTTACCACTCTCACCGCCAATCTGTATGAATCGTCCCCAAATAGCGCTACCGCTTTTGTCGATGATACGACGGTCTTGCTCGCCTTTTGCATTTGTGAAATCTTCAATGGCCTTACCCTCTATCTTATGGTTGTCGAGCCAAGTCACAGCCGCTGTAATAGCCTCCTGGAGTTCGGTAGAAGGTTTCTCGACAGTCATCAAGAAGGAGATAAGGTTGGCAGATTCATATCCGCTGACAGAAGGCAGTTCGTGAGGGCGTCCTTCTGCTGGCAGAAAATCGACAGGGTCGTGCTGTGCACACCATGCAGCCTTGACACCATTGTCATCGATTTGGCATTTCAGAATCACGTCGATGGCTTTATTGAAAGATGTCATACACTTAGTGCGTATGGTTTCGTCTGCAATATTGGTGAAATCGCCCTTGTTGTTATTGATGTCACGCAAGAGTTTCATCACATTGGAGACGAGGTCATCGTTGAAGGTGATGTAGTCTTGGTAACTGCCGTTGCCCGACAGCGGCCAGTATTGTGACCATCCGCCGCATGATTTCTCCGAAGTGAAGATCATATCAAGACCTTTAGTGAAGGCTGTACGGTATTTTTCTATCTTTGTGGCTTGCCATACTTTTGCCAAGAATCGCATCTCCTGTGTTGTTGCCGCATTATCGAGACAGGAATGCTCATCGCGACTAGCCTTCAGGTTTGCTAACTGATCGGGAGTGAGTTTGTGTAGTTGATCATTTTTCATCCATCCTCCCGTCGTCTTCTGTACATCGAGCACAATATCGGCGATGGCTTTAGCCTCATCGGTACCATACCATTCGGCTCCCATTTTTCCGTTGCAGACATCAGCCCATGACAACGTGGTTATATCGGTGGCGTTGACACCTGTACATAGTCCTAGCAACGCAATGACTGTGAGTAAATAGTGCTTCATAGAAAATTATGTTTTAGTAAGTTTGTTGTTTCCTAGTTTGGTTGCAAAGTTACAAATAATATTCTTAAATAAAAGAAAAAGTATGATTTTCTTTGTTATTCAGTCTCTTTTCCCTAACTTTGTGGTTCATTTGAATATAAACATGAACGACTATATTGAGATAAAAGGTGCGCGGGTCAACAATCTTAAGAATATCAATGTGAAGATACCCCGCAACAAACTGATTGTGGTGACTGGAGTCAGTGGCAGTGGTAAATCGTCATTGGCATTTGATACCTTGTATGCTGAAGGTCAGCGTCGCTACGTGGAGAGCCTGTCGAGTTATGCTCGTCAGTTTCTAGGACGTATGAACAAGCCCGAATGTGACTTTATCAAAGGTATTCCGCCTGCCATTGCCATCGAACAGCGTGTGATTTCACGCAATCCTCGTTCTACTGTAGGTACTACCACAGAGATTTACGAATACCTCCGACTGCTGTTTGCCCGAATAGGTAGAACCTACTCGCCGGTTAGTGGTCAAGAGGTGAAGAAACATTCCACGGAGGATATCATCGCTTGTACCCAGCAATATGCGGCAGGAACTCGTTTCTTGATTATGGCTCCCGTAGTACTCCCTGAATCGCGTACATTGGGTCAGCAACTTAAAACCTACGTTTATAATGGCTATTCGCGCTTGTTTGCCAAGGGCGAACTCTCGCGCATAGACGATTATCTGCAAGCGCATCCAGAAGCAGAAACAGCAACGACCGCTGAAGGTCTCTACCTTGTGATAGACCGTATGGCGGTAGATGCCGCCAAAGATGCTGTGTCGCGATTGACAGACTCTACAGAGACAGCCTTCTACGAAGGTAATGGAGAATGTCGGTTGGTGTTCATGCCTTCGATGATTTCCTATGATTTCTCTATGCGTTTTGAAGCGGATGGAATCACCTTTGAAGAACCTAACGACAATATGTTCTCGTTCAACTCTCCAGCCGGAGCCTGTCCTGAATGTCAGGGTTTTGGCAATATCATCGGTATCGACGAACACTTGGTGATTCCTGACACGTCACTGTCGGTTTATGACGGTTGTGTGGTATGCTGGCATGGTGAAAAGATGAAAGCATGGAAAGAGGAATTCTGTCGCAGAGCAGCCCTTGACGATTTTCCTATCTTTGAACCCTATTATAATCTGACACAAAAGCAGAAAAACCAACTCTGGCACGGCTTGCCGTCAGACCGCAAACGTGCTAAGGGAGAACGGGTGTCGATAGATGATTTCTTCCGCATGGTTACAGAAAATCAGTATAAGATACAATACCGTGTGATGTTGAGTCGATACCGTGGAAAAACCACTTGTCCGAAGTGTCACGGATCACGACTGAAGCCCGAAGCCAACTACGTGAAAATAGCAGGCAGAAGCATTAGCGACCTTGTGGAAATGCCCATTGTGCGACTGAAAACATGGTTTGACCAACTCGACCTTGAACCGCAAGATGCACAGATAGGTAAACGCCTTCTGACGGAAATCAACTCCCGTTTGCAGTTTATGCTGGACGTAGGTCTCGGATATCTCACCCTCAACCGCATGTCAAACACGCTGTCGGGCGGTGAGAGCCAACGTATCAATCTCACCACCTCGCTCGGCTCATCGCTCGTAGGATCACTCTATATCCTTGACGAACCCAGTATAGGTCTTCATAGTCGTGATACCGACCGTCTCATCCGTGTGCTCCGCCAGTTACAGGCCCTTGGCAATACCGTAGTCGTGGTGGAACATGATGAAGAGATGATGCGTGCTGCCGATTATATCATCGATATAGGTCCTGATGCAGGCCGACTCGGAGGTGAAATTGTGTTTGAAGGGGAGGTTAAGCACATCAGCGAAAAGGAGTTGGAAGAGAATCCCCACAGTCACACGCTCCGCTATCTGTCTGGTAAAGATACCATTGTCGTGCCTTCTACCCGCAGGCCATGGAATCGCAAAATCAATATCAATGGTGCGCGAATGAATAATCTTCGGGGAGTGGATGTGTCCATCCCACTCAATGTAATGACGGTGGTGACGGGAGTCAGTGGAAGTGGAAAATCGAGCCTTATCAAGGGAATCTTTTATCCCGCCCTCAAGCGATTGCTGGGGGATGTATGTGATGCGCCTGGCGAATTTAGCGGTCTTACCGGAGATATTGATGCAGTGAAACGCGTAGAATTTGTAGATCAGAATCCAATAGGGCGATCCACTCGTTCCAATCCAGCCACTTACGTCAAAGCCTATGATGCCATTCGCGAACTCTTTGCTGCCCAGCCATTAGCGCAGCAAATGGGCTTCACTGCGCAGTATTTCTCATTCAACGCAGAAGGCGGACGATGTGAAGAGTGTAAAGGTGCGGGTGTCATCAATGTGGAGATGCAGTTTATGGCAGATCTCGTATTGGAGTGTGAAGCATGTCACGGTCACCGCTTTAAGCGCGATATCTTAGACGTGCGCTTTGAAGGCAAGAATATTGATGAGGTATTGGGAATGACCATTTCAGAGGCCATTCAATTCTTTGGGGAATACAACCAGAAAACTATCGTCAGCCGACTCAAACCGTTGGAGGATGTGGGACTGGGTTACATCAAACTCGGACAAAATTCATCTACGCTATCGGGAGGAGAAAACCAACGTGTGAAATTGGCATACTTCATAGGGCAGGAGAAACAGTCGCCTACGGTGTTCATATTCGACGAACCTACCACTGGTCTTCACTTTCATGACATTAAACGACTGCTCCGTTCTTTCGATGCACTGATCAGTCGAGGCCACAGCGTAGTCATCATCGAACACAACCTTGACGTCATCAAGTGTGCCGACTATATCATAGACCTTGGTCCCGACGGTGGTGACCGTGGTGGTAACCTTGTATGTGCAGGCACACCTGAAGAGGTGGCAACATGTGAAACGAGTGTGACAGGACGTTACCTCAAAGAGAAACTCTAACGCTTGCCCAATTCCCAAAATGCTACAGCCGATGCTGCTGCCACATTGAGTGAATCGACTTGATGGGACATGGGAATACGCACTACGTAATCGGCATCACTCACTACATCGTGGGGGAGGCCGTCTCCCTCTGTTCCCAAAACGATGGCTAGCCGAGGCTCTTCCTTCAGTGTCTCATGGTCTAAAGCTACGGAGTCGTCGGTCAGCGCCATGGCTGCTGTTTTGAATCCATAATCATGAAGTGAACTGATAGGGCCGTCTATCCATGTCCAAGGTACGAGAAACACCGATCCCATTGATACGCGTACCGCTCTGCGGTTGAGCGGGTCACATGAGTTTCTGGTCAACAGCACACCGTCAATGCCCAATGCAGCTGCCGACCGGAATATGGCTCCGATATTAGTGGTATCTACCACGTTATCAATAACAGCCACCCGTCGTGCATCGTGGCAAATGTCTTCCACCTGAGGCATGCTCCATCGCTTCATGGCACACAATACACCTCTTGTCAACGCATAGCCGGTCAGTTCTGTGAGAAGATGGCGTGGTCCCGTATAGACTGGCACATCACCTATTGCAGCGATGATGTCACTGGCGTCACCTGTAATATGCCGCTCTTCACAAAGCAATGCTATCGGTTGACAACCTGCCTGTAATGCTACTCTGATGACTTTCGGACTTTCTGCAATGAAAATGCCTTCTTCTGTCTCTTTAACCTGTCGCAGCTGTGCTTCGGTCAACTTACTGAAAAGTTCGATACCTGGATGTGAGAGTGATGTGATGGGTATAATCATGAGTTAGTAATGTCTTTTTGTATCAGACTGCAAAATTACTACTTTCGTGGGAAATAATCAAGAAAACGAAGCATGAAATCTTACTAAGACCTTAACCGCAAATCCAATTGATTGGTGGTTAAGTTTGATGGGAAACATGGCGAACAGCCTGATTTAGAAAACGAGAAACGGCGCGGTGGACATTCCCCACCGCGCCGTTTCTTAAATATATGAATACAGATTACTGTTGGGCACGAAGTGCTTCCAATGATTCTTTCAGTGCTGCAATCTTCTCCTCTGAATCGCTCTGCTTCTTGCGCTCCAGGGCAACGACAGCCTCAGGAGCATTGGCTACAAAGCGCTCGTTAGAGAGTTTCTTCATGACGCCTGCCAGGAATCCTTCAAGGTGCTTCAACTGAGCCTCTTGCTTTTCTATCTCGGCAGCAATGTCAATCATGTTGCCAAGAGGAATGGCAAACTCATCAGTTCCTACCATGAAGGCAGCAGCGGTAGTGTCTTTCTCTGCCACAGTATCGATCTCGCTGATATTGGCCATCTTCACAATCACATCGGTGTAAGCTTCGTAATGGTTGATGCCCACTACCTGCAGAACGAGTGCCTCTTTCGGAGCGATATTCTTCTGGTTGCGTACCATGCGTACACCCGACACAATCTGCTTCACCAACTCAATGTCGGCGGCAAGAGCCTTCTCCTGATCCGTGGGGGCATCAAGGTGCAGACTCTCACGCATGATGCTTTCGCCGTTCTTGCGCTCGTAGAGAGCCTGCCAAAGTTCTTCTGTGATGAACGGCATGAAGGGGTGAAGCATCTTCAAGAGAATATCGAAGAAATGGAGTGTAGCCTCGTAGGTCTTTTTGTCGATGGGCTGTGCCTCGCCATTGATGTAGGCAGGCTTCACCATTTCCAAGTACCAGCTTGAGAACTCGTCCCAGAAGAGTTTATAGACAGCCATCAGGGCTTCAGAGATGCGGTATTTGGAGAACAGATCCTGCAGTTCCTCGTTGACCTCTTTGAGCTTAGCTTCAAACCATGCTGTTGCAGTCTTGCTGGCCTCGGGTTGTTCAATGTCTGCCACCTGCCATCCTTTTACCAAACGGAAGGCATTCCAGATCTTATTATTGAAATTACGACCCTGTTCGCAGAGAGAGTCATCGAAGAGTATATCATTGCCTGCAGGAGCAGAAAGCATCATTCCCATGCGTACACCGTCAGCACCGTATTTTTCGATGAGTTCGATGGGGTCGGGACTGTTGCCGAGAGATTTCGACATCTTACGCCCCAGCTTATCACGCACGATACCTGTGAAATAAACGTGCTTGAACGGCATCTTCCCTACGTATTCATAGCCAGCCATGATCATGCGGGCAACCCAGAAGAAGATAATGTCCGGACCAGTAACAAGGTCGCTCGTGGGATAATAGTAGTTGATTTCTTCATTGCCGGGATTGTTGATGCCGTCAAAGAGTGAGATGGGCCACAACCATGAGGAGAACCATGTGTCGAGGGCATCTTCATCCTGACGTAGGTCAGCATCGGTTATAGTAGCATCTTTCTCCTTGGCCAACTGCAGGGCTTTCTCGCGGGTTTCTGCCACAACGAAATCACCTTGCTCATTATAATAATACGCAGGAATGCGATGACCCCACCAGAGCTGACGGGAGATACACCAGTCTTGGATATTCTCAAGCCAGTTCTTGTAGGTGTTCTTATATTTCTCAGGATAGAACTTGATGTCGTCGTCCATAACGGGAGGCAACGCAATATCTGCAAAATGCTGCATGCGGAGGAACCACTGGAGAGAGAGACGTGGCTCGATAGCGGTGTCTGGGTTGCGCTCAGAGTAGCCCACCTTGTTGGTGTAGTCCTCAATACGCTCCATCAGTCCTGCCTTTTTGAGGTCTTCTGCTATCTTCTTGCGGCAGTCGAAGCGGTCCATACCTACATAGAGTGGAGACTGCTCGGAAATCGTTCCGTCGGCATTGAAGATATCGATAGTCTCAAGATTGTGGGTCTTGCCAAGCATATAGTCGTTGGTGTCGTGGGCAGGAGTAACCTTCAAGCATCCTGTACCAAACTCAATATCCACATATCGGTCTTCGATGACAGGAATCACACGACCTACAAGGGGGACGATGACCTTACGGCCCTTGAGCCATTGGTTCTTCGGGTCTTTCGGGTTGATACACATAGCGGTGTCACCCATGATGGTTTCTGGACGTGTGGTGGCCACAACAGCATAATAGCCTTTGGCATCCTTATGAATGATGTTGCCTTCTGCCAGCAGGGCTTCTTCATTGTCCAGTGAGGTGAGTCCGTCAACATAGTATTTAAGATGGAAGAGATGGCTTTTCTCTTCACGGTAGATAACCTCCTCGGTAGAAAGTGCTGTCAGGGCTTTTGGATCCCAGTTCACCATGCGTAAACCACGATAGATGAGTCCCTTGTTGAAGAGATCCACAAAAACCTTGATGACGCTCTCCGAACGTTTCTCGTCCATGGTGAATGAAGTGCGGTCCCAATCACATGAAGCTCCCAGTCGGCGCAACTGCTTGAGGATGATGCCTCCATGCTCGTCGGTCCATTCCCATGCGTGTTTGAGAAACTCGTCTCGACTCAAATCGTGCTTCTTGATTCCCTGTTCTGCAAGTTTCTTCACCACCTTGGCTTCGGTAGCGATAGAAGCATGGTCGGTTCCAGGAACCCAACATGCATTTTTGCCTTCCATACGAGCACGTCGTACAAGAATATCCTGAATGGTATTGTTCAACATGTGGCCCATGTGCAACACGCCAGTGACATTGGGGGGCGGGATGACAACAGTGTAGGGTTCACGTCCGTCTGGTTTTGAGGCAAACAGCTTGTTGTCCAACCAGTATTGGTACCATTTCGATTCAACCTCTTTTGGGTCGTATTTACTTGCTAATTCCATATTAAATATAATAAATCTTCTTTAATAATGTGCAAAGGTACTAATAAGCAAGGAAAATGCCAAATAAAATTTTGGTTTTTCGCTTGGTTCTTAGTACCTTTGCACTATTGTAATTATAATGACAATGCATACAAGAGAAGAAAAAATGGAAGCTTTCGGGCGTATGCTCGATGTTCTCGACACACTTCGGGAAAAATGCCCGTGGGACAAAAAACAGACCAATGAAAGCCTGCGTCCCAATACGATAGAGGAAACTTATGAGTTGTGTGATGCACTCATCAAGGATGATGTGAAAGAGATCTGCAAGGAGCTCGGAGATGTGTTGCTCCATGTGGGTTTCTATGCCAGAATGGGAGAAGAAAAGCAACAATTTGATATAGCCGATGTCTGTAACCATTTGGTTGATAAACTGATATTCCGTCATCCTCATGTCTATCACCCTTCGCAGGTGGGAGCCTCTCATCCCCTGCCATTGCCTTATGGCGAGAATGGTGAAGCCAGCGAATATCAGAAGGCTGACAGTGTAGAAAAGGTGTTGGACAACTGGGAGCAAATCAAACAGAAAGAAAAGGACGGCAACAAAACCGTACTGTCTGGTGTACCAGCCTCGCTGCCTTCCATCATCAAGGCTTATCGCATCCAGGACAAAGCACGCCATGTGGGATTCGACTGGGAAGACCGGCAGGATGTGTGGGCAAAGGTGCGTGAAGAACTTACCGAACTGGAAACAGAACTCAAGAAAGAGGATAAACAGCGGTCGGAAGAGGAATTGGGAGACTTCATCTTCTCTGTCATCAATGCTGCCCGACTTTATCATCTCAATCCGGATAATGCCTTGGAACTGACCAACCAGAAATTCATCCGACGCTTCAATTATATTGAGCAACACAGCCTCAAAGTGGGTAAACCGCTCACTGAGATGACGCTGGAGGAAATGGACCAACTTTGGAACGAAGCAAAAGCACAGGAATAATCAACCCAAAAATTTAATAAAATGATGATGTTAACCAAAAGAAATTTGATTCCATTTGCCGTGGTAGCCATGGCAATTGTGACTATCTGCAGTTGCGGAGGAAAAGAAAAACGTGTACCTTTTGACAGTGGCGACTCAACAAGTAACGTACTTCAAGACAAGACAGTATATGGTGTCTGTGGAGACGGAACTGCCATGCATACCTTGCAAATCATTACTGACCTCGGAGATACCGTGACCTTTGATATTGCAGCGGCTGTGGATAATAATAAAGTGTTTGGAGGACTCCAGGCGGGCGACAGAATTGCCGTAGTGCCGGGAACTGACAAAAATACAGCGGTCTGTGTCATCAACCAAACCTCATTGCTCGGAAATTGGGTGATGCCCAATCCGCTTGACGGAAGTGATGAAGTGGGCTTCAGCATCAAAGAAGGTGGTGTGGTGGAAGGTATTGAACAGAGTTCCATCATCTACAAAACCTGGCGTTTGTTGAACGGACAACTTGAAGTGGTGAGCGAACGCGAAAGCGGTGGAGGCATCGAAGATATTGCCTTGTATAATATCATCAAACTGACTGCCGACTCTCTCATCATCAAGGATGCTGAGGATACCTTTGAATATGGTCGTCAACAAACTAAGAAAGAACACTCGGATATCAAACTTGAAGAGGCTTCGAGTGAAGACTTTAAAATATAATTGCTGTTCGAAATACTAACCGACTGTTCTCACATGGAACCATTTCGTGTGCATATACTTGGGTGCGGAAGCGCACTGCCTACACTCCGCCACTTTGCCTCATCGCAAGTGGTGGAGATGAGGGGAAAACTGTTTATGGTAGATTGTGGAGAGGGTACTCAGATGCAACTGAGACGCTCACGTATCCGGTTTACCAAAATTTCTGCTGTGTTTATCAGCCATCTCCATGGTGACCATTGCTTCGGACTTATTGGCATGCTGAGCACATTCGGACTCCTGGGACGTACGGCAAGACTCGATGTCTATGGACCTGCACCACTGGGAGATGTGATGCGGCAACAGATGAAGATCTTCTGCCATGATTTCGACTATGAGGTTGTGTTTCATGATGTTGATACCCGACAGCAACAAGTGGTCTATGAAGATCGTTCACTGACCGTGGAGACTGTTCCCCTCGAACATAGAATGCCGTGCTGTGGCTACCTCTTCCGCGAAAAACCGACCTTGCCGCATATCCGACGCGACGTGCTGGATGCCTACCATATTCCCGTGTCTCAAATCAATAATATCAAGGCGGGAGCTGACTGGGTGAGTGAAGATGGTGAACGGGTGAGCAATAGCCTGCTCGTTGAACCTGCCGATCCTCCTCGTAGCTATGCGTATTGCAGCGACACACGCTATATTCCGAACCTTGCATCGAGAATCAAAGGGGTGAGCGTGCTCTACCATGAGAGCACCTACACAGAGGAATATGTGGCTCTGGCAGAGAAATACATGCACTCCACAGCTCAACAGGCTGCCATGGTGGCACGTGATGCTGAGGCTGGAAAATTGGTGTTGGGACATTATTCGTCAAGGTGTGAAGACGAAAAAATACTGCTTGACGAGGCCAAACAGATTTTCCCTGATTCCATGCTTGCCAACGAGGGATTGACTATTGATGTGGAATAAATCGGTGAAAACAAGAGTGAAAATTTTGATATTTCAAAGAATATTCTTATTTTTGCAACAAATTATAAATAAATAACCGTATCACATGAGGAGATTGCTATTGTTGATAGCACTTTTTGCAACTGCAATGTTGACGCTGCCTGTTCAGGCTGCGAATAGCGACATGGTGTCTGTTGCGCGTGAGGCTGGCAACGAAGAAATCCATATTTCTGTAGCGAAAAATGCTGTTCATGTGATGGGCGCACAAGGCAAGATATTGGAGGTCATTTCATTGATCGGACGCCATGTGATGACAGTTAGAATAGATAGTCCTGCGCAGAAAATCGAACTTAATCTTCCAAAAGGGTGTTACATTATCAAGGTTGGCAAAGTGACAAGAAAAGTCATTCTCTGATTTTCGCAATTCTTTCTCTTGTCATCCTGTTTGCAGCATGTAACGGTCACCATGAGAAACAAGATGTTGAGACAATAAAGAATGTCATCGGAGAAATGAAGTCCGAACAATATGTCATGGATGCGCAAAGCATCAGGAAATATATTGTGGAATCATGCCGGCAATATGCGTCAAGCCGATATAAATTCATGGCACAATACTATGAAAACAATGGGGCGTTACTATGGACTGACCGCTATGGACTGCGACCGCAAGCGGATTCTCTCATTGCCCGATTGCACCAAATAGATGAATATGGCTTTTCTCCACAGGCTTTTCAAATCGATGAAATAGAAGCGGATGCACAACGTGTACGTAACTTGGATTTCGATCAATCACATCCTGCTGGAAAAATATGTGCGAGTCTGGAATATAGACTTTCTAAGGCTTATCTCCGACTTGTCACAGGACAGCGGTATGGCTTCGTCAACCCACACAAGGCTTATGTCTTTCAAACGGCTAAGGCGGATACCACAGGGACAATGAGAGGGAAGATGACATTACTCTACGACTTACCTGTTGAATACCCTTCCGCTGAGTTCTATCAACAGGCATTCAATGAGGTCCTTGCCAATAGGGTGGGTGAGGAGATGGATAGAAACGAACCGACTGATCCACTCTATAAAGAACTCAAAAGGAGACTCCACGATGCGAAAGGACCTGACCGGCGCCGTATCTTGGTCAATATGGAGCGTTGCAGATGGCGCAAAGCACACGAAGTTTCTCTGAGCGGACGTCGTGTGGTGGTAAACATACCGGCATTCGAACTTTATGCTTACCAAGAGAACCAATGCCTCTCCATGCGCATAGGCTGTGGAACAAGCGAAACACGTACACCTCTGCTTTCTAGCGAAATCACCTATTTCCAAGTCAACCCCGAATGGGGCATCCCGCAAAGCATCATCAATAAGGATGTGGCACGACACGCAGGAGATAGTAGCTATTTTGCAAAACATAGATACCACATCATCGAACGGGCTACAGGAAAACATATAGATGCCCGATTCGTGACCCGACAGATGCTGACCAATGGTATATGTCGCGTTGCACAGGAGGGTGGACCTGGCAATGCCATGGGACGTATCGTATTCCGATTTAAAAATAACTATTCGGTCTATCTGCACGACACGTCATCACCGGGCTTCTTTGCCAATGCCGTCAGAATGGTGTCACACGGATGTGTGAGGATACAGAAACCATTTGAGTTCGCGCAATACCTGCTCGAAGATGCTGATGAATGGACGCTGGAACGCATACGTATCTCTATGGGAATCCGACCCGAGACACAACGTGGACGTGACTACATCCGGAAACACCCGTTGCTGGAGGAGAAAACCTATCGCCTGGTGTCTGCCATGCGACTGCCACACCCCGTACCTATATATATTGTGTATTATACAATCTACCCCGATGCAGAGGGACAGCTTCAATACTATCCTGACGTCTATGCTTATGATGATGCGATCTGGAATGAAATAAAAACGATATCATGAGTCAGGAGAAATTCAACGAAAAACAACTCGTAGAACTTCTCAAACGACCTGAAACAAGACGTAAGGCTTTTGAGATTGTGGTACGCCAATATAGCGAAACGCTCTATTGGAAGGTGAGACGTATGGTCCTCACACATGATGATGCTGACGATGTGATGCAGAACGTGATGCTTAAAGCATGGACAAATATCGACTCTTTCCAACAACAGTCACTCCTTTCTACATGGCTTTACCGTATTGCCATCAACGAGAGTCTTAACTTCATCAGAAGCCAACGCAATAAAGCGGTGAATATCGATGCTGACAAACAAGCAGAACTGGCTGACAGACTCATGGCTGACCCTTATTTCGATGGGGACGAAACAGCTGCGCAACTCCAACAGGCTATAGCCTCGCTCCCTGATGTGCAACGCACCGTTTTCAACCTGCGCTATTATGACAATATGAAATATAGCGAGATGAGCCAGCTCCTCGATACAACAGAAGGGGCGCTGAAAGCGTCTTATCATATTGCAGTGAAGAAGATCACTGAGTTTTTCAATCAGAAGGATTAAACCTTTTGCGCCATTATACGTCAAACAAAAAAAAGAAACAATGAACGAAGAGAAATATATACACCAGCAAATGAAAGGAAAACAACCTTTCAAAGTGCCAGAAGGATATTTCGACGATTTGGCAATGAGAATCATGACAAATCTACCCGATGCTGAACAACATGGTGCTACACCTACTGTTGCTGTTCATAAACATCGGACGGTAAGATTATGGATATCGGCTGCTGCGGCTTGTCTCGCTGTCATGGTAGTAGCTACCGCTCTCCTTTTCCAACAGGATTCTCCACAACAAGTCTATAAGGTGCAAGCTGCAGAAATGCCTGGCGATAGATTTGTTGATGAGGCTGCCGACTATGCCATGATTGACAATACTGACATCTATGCCTATCTTGAAGATAATTGATGACCCACAAAATCCTGCAACAATGAAGACTAAGTTTCACACCATACTGTTAATGATCGTCATGGCTATGATGACGTCAGTAGCCTGGGCTCAAAACAACCAAAAGTTCTCTCCAAAACAATTCGATGCAGAACTCACGGCATACGTGATAAAGAAAGCGCACCTCACACCGCAAGAGGCTGATAGACTCATCCCTTTGATGAAACAGATGCACAGCCGCCAACGAACGGTGTATGTAAGAATAAGAAATACGCACAAGACGCTACGCGAACACCCTAACGACAACGAGGCTTGCCGTAAGGCTTTGATAGAGCGCGACAAACTGAATATTGAACTCAAAACCATCGAACAGAAATTCCATAACAAGATGATGCGGGTGGTTCCTGCCAGCAAAGTCCTTGCTGCCGTTGAGGCTGAAGACCGCTTCTTCCGTCATGCCATGAAACAATGGAAAAATCGTCCACCAAAGAAATAACGCTTCACCGTCACACGGATTTTTTTTATTCCCACCATGTCCGCTTCCTTTTAACGTCACACAGATATTCTGGAACAGTGAGAGCAGAGGAAAAGCTCGGTTTTATGGCACCTTTTCTCGCCATGGCAGAGTTTAAGTGAACTTAATTCTGCTCATTTGGCTTAACGAAAACGTTCGGTTTCACTTTGCCGAGTCGTGACAGAATAAGCCAAAGGCAAATCACAGAAACGTTGGTGCTCCGGAAAAAAATCCACGGAACACACTCTAATAATCCACGGAACACACGGAGTACACGGATGTTAGTTAAAGATTTTCTTTAAGATTCTAGTTTAGATGTCGAGCCGTAAGGCGATCCCCAATAAATCCCTTCCCAAAAGCGAGGTATTCGAGCGCATTTTGTTTAGGATTTTAGTTAAAGATTTTGTTTATGGAGGCAGAGTGATAGAATTATTTCTTGCGTAAGCAACATCTAAACAAAGATTTCCCCCAAAGATTTCTTGCCTTTAGGCAACTAAAAAAAATCCGTGTCCTCCGTGTGCTCCGTGGATAAATCCCGATGATCCGATGATTGATTTCTGTGACAACATAAAAGATGCGCCCAAGTATATCACCCGGACGCATCATCATTATTCTCAAATTATTATTTTGTAAACCGTACAACAGCAACAGGACGGAGAATTGCTTTATTAGTAGTTAGACTTAAATCTCTCTTAACTTTAGAGCTGAGTAGATACCCTCTAATCGTTCCGTTGTCATCATAAAAATAATCATCTGTCAACAATTTAGGTTTCGGAATTTTTAGATTTATCGCAGCAAATCCTATCGAATAAACAGCATCCATTTCTGCTTCATTAGGCAAGTGCCAACCAGTTATTTCATTTTCTGATGCGATTTCCGACAATTTAGAATTGATGGAATTACGAGCTTCTTCTTGACTCATCGTACCATTACATACATCAGAATACTGATTCGGATGCAACAACAACACCTTGATAGCATTACTTTCTTCGGTGCGACTCAATACATAACACCCTTTATAAAGAGTACCAACCTCAGGAGCTGTTTCATTGATAGTAGGACCAGAACCTCCATCCTGAGTATTGGTCTCATCGAAGTTAAAGACGATATCCTCAGTACCCTGCCATGTAGCCCCCGTGATAGTACCCGTCACATGAAAATTTTGTTTCTCAGTATAGGTAGCATTAATATGATATAGATAGTTGCTTTTCCATTTATCGGTCAACTGATAGGTATAACCTTTAGCATTTCCATTCGTTGTCATACTAATCTTCACAGAGGCAGATGCAGCAACATCAAACAACACGTGTCTTGGAGTTTTCAACTCCCATGTACCCGATTCCGTACCAGATTTTTCCAGTGTGATCACTTCAATATTCACATCTTTCATTGTACCGTCAAAAGCCATACTCTTACACGTCTTCGACAGCGTCACACTCACAGCAGTGACATCGTCAGGAACCTGTTTGATGACGATAGATTCAATCTTCGACACACAGCGATTCATCAACAGGTTGATAGTGTTAGCTTCCCCTTTCGTCGTAGTCACCGAACTTTTAGCCATCATCAAGTCCCCATGCTCTTGTCCGTCTTGCAAGGTAATCACAGACGCAAGTGTAGCCTCATTCACACTGGGCAACGTATATTTTCCCTCTGCCACACCTCCGAAGGCATACACATCATACACACCTTCTACCAAGTCATAGACAACACTCGCGTCAGCAGATTCGATACGCCGAAAGTCAATACACGCCTTGTTGGCATCAAACAGATAAACAGCCACAGGATACGCCACTTCTTCAGCCCCACTCTCCGAGCGAGTGGTAACAGTCAAACTACTTTCTGGGTTAACCGGGGTTACCTCAGAGAATTCTTTTTCACAGGATGTCAAGAGGGTCATTGACACCACAGTCATGACAATACTCACGACCAATTTGATGTTCTTTTTCATTGTTTAGTTTTATGTTTTGTTGTTATTGGTTCTTCATCGCTTTTTTTTATTAATCAGACAAAAGTACAAAAAATCACAGAAACAAAGAAAGAAAATTAAAGGAAAATCAAAAAAATCCACGGATCACACGGAGAACACGGAGTGTTTAGTGGTTATAGGTTAGTGTTTAGAGTTTAAAGGTTATGGGTTAAAGGTTAGAGGTTAGTGGTTATAGGTTAGTGGTTAGTGGTTAGAGGTTATAGGTTAAAGTTTAGAGATTCTAGTTAAAGATTATTCTAAAGATTTTATTTAAGATTTCGAGCATCTCCGATGCGATCCCCAAAAAATCCCTCCATAAAGCGAGGAACTCGAGCGCATTTTGTTTAGGATTTTAGTTGAAGATTATATTTATGGAGGCAGAGTGGTAGATTATTTCTGGCCTCCGGCCATATTTTAACAAAGATTTCCTCCAAAGATTTCTAGCCTTCAGGCTATAAAAAACATCCGTTTAAATTCCGTTTAAATTGGCTATGCCTTTGTTTTCTCGCCACGGCATAATTAAAGCGAGCTTTATTCTGCTCATGGCTTAACGAAAACAATCCGATGATCCGTGTCCTCCGTGTGCTCCGTGGATAAAAATTCCGTGTCCTCCGTGGATAAAAACAATCCGTGTGACATTTCAGATGCGGATAGTAAGGAGTTGAGTGATGTCAGTGAGATAGTTAGGACTACGGTGATCAGATTTCACCATCCAGGCTTGCCGTTCCGTACCTTCCACTGCCAATCGAATGGTTTTCAATCCATAACGGTGGTTAAGGCGGTCTGTCGTATTCATCAGACTGTTGCGCTCTTGCCGATTATGAATCGTATCAAAAAGGTCGGTCTGCATAGGAGTCGCTGACACAATATCACTGATGATAACACCAGCCTTCTTGTAAAGGATATTGGGATGATAGATGGCTGAAAGCACGCGTAGAGCTGCTTGAGTCAGTTCCATGGTGTCCGATGTGGGGAGTAACAAAGACACCGATGCAGTATTGTTGTATTGCGGAAGATCTTCACGAAACCTGTTGCTATAAAGAAATACACTCACCGTCTTGCCTGCAGATCCGTCTGCACGCAGCTTATTGGCGCAACTGGCGGAAAAAGAGGCTACTGCTGCCTTTAAGGAAGCAAGGTCGCTGACCATATCACCAAAGCTACGACTGGTGCAGATGGTCTTTCTGCGCACAACCTCTGACGTATCGATAACAGGAATACCATTGAGTTCAAGCCATGTCTGTACTCCTGGCTTGTGTAAATGTGACTTCACCCATGCCTCACTCTTGTCTGCAAACTCCAATGGTGTACTGATGCCGTGATAGTTGAGGCACTCAAGGGTATGACGCCCTATGCCCCAAACATCAGAAAGGTCGAACATCGACAGGGCCTTACGACGCTGTGCGGTACTCTCAATGAGACATACCCCTTTGTAACCACGATATTGCTTGGCAAACTTACTACCCATCTTGGCCAATGTTTTAGTAGGGGCAATGCCAATACTGACAGGAATATCTGTCCATAGTTGAATCTTATGTCCTATGTCGCGCATCATACCGACAAGGTCGAAATGACCTCCGTAGCCTGTTAGATTACAGAAACTCTCGTCGATACTGTAGTTCTCCACCTGATGGATGGAATGGCGTAAGATACTGGTGATACGCTTGCTCATGGCGGCATAGAGATACATATTACCTGAAAACACTTCTACATGATGGGCCTTCACAATGTCTTCCACCTGGAATATCGGGTCACCACGATGAAGACCAATGGCTTTGGCTTCAGGGGTGAGCGCCACAATACAGCCATCGTTGCTCGACAAGACCACCAGGGGCTTGTGGCGCAAACCAGCATGGAATACACGCTCTACCGAACAAAAAAAACTGTTGCAATCTACCAGGGCATACATGGTCTCAATGGGGCTTGTGGATGATATAGGTGACGGTACCCCAAATACTGAATGAATCATTGGGGGTGATCTCTATCTCTGGATAGTCGGGATTGGCAGGAATCAGCCAACCGGTATCACCACGGCGTTCAAAACGCTTGAGGGTGTATTCCCCATTCAGTTCACATACTGCAACTTCCGAAGGAGACGGGTTACGGTTGCTCTTATCCACAATGACAATATCGCCATCCATAATACCGGCATCAATCATCGAACGCCCTTTGACACGAATCAGATAACAGGCCTCTGGATTGGCACACAACATCTTCAGCAGGTCAATGTCCTGACTGCGCTCGTCGTTGTCAAGGGGTAGGGGAAACCCTGCCACAATACGTACATCGAAGAAAGGCACGTGCATCTCTTTGAGACGAGTAGCGGGATATACGTTACCCCACGACAAGGTATTAGCGGATGCCTCGTCTCCCTGTATGCTTCTGATGATGCAACGCTTGATAAACTCTGTTTTATTCTCCTGTGAATCAATGATATGTGCTACATCGCCTGGTACACGGAAAGTAAATGATTTACTGTCTGTTGGTGGCCGCCCTGCACCTTTCCGGCGCCCTCCCCATTGCTTGTCTTGCTGTTGTTCTGTCATGAGTCTTGGAATTGATACTGCAAAGTTAAGAAATAATTTTGATTTCCGTCATACACTTTTCAAAGTTTAACACTATACTGTATAACCTTAACGCTAACCCCAAAAAATCCACGGAGCACACGGAGGACACGGAGTGTTTATTGTTTATAGGTTATAGGTTAAAGATTTTTGTTAAGATTTTTGTTTAGATTTCGAGTATCTCCGATGCGATCCCCAAAAAATCCCTCCATAAAGCGAGGTACTCGAGCGTATTTTGGTCAAATATTTTTGTTAAAGATTTTTGATATCAGCCTATCTAGGTAAATACTTTTGTCCTTACAGGACGTAGGTGTATATGTTACATCAAGTCCGCAGGGTGTTACCCTGGGCTAAGGAAGCCATTGGGCCTTCAGCCCGTTGTTGCTTGTATATCAAATCTTGCGAAGAATCCAAAAAAACATCCGTTTAAATTCCGATGATTGCTTAGAGTGTGCTCCGTGGATAAAAATTCCGTTTAAATTCCGTTTAAATTCCGTCTAAATTCCGATGATCCGATGATTCATTTCTTGCGAAGCAACATCTTAAAGAAGATTTCCCCCAAAGATTTCTAGCCGTAGGCTACCCAAAATATCCGTGTCATCCGTGTGCTCCGTGGATAAAAAATCCGTGTCCTCCGTGCCCTCCGTGGATTATTTAGAGTGTCCTCCGTGGATTATTTAGAGTGCCCTCCGTGGATAAATTTCCGGTGATCCGTGCGATATTTGTCGAAGAAAGTCGTAACTTTGCAAATCAAAACCCATTCAGTGCGATGATGCACCACAAACAGCATCAAAACAAAGAATAAATATGATGAACGAAACAGTAATATCAAGTCTTCAGAACCCACAGGTCAAACGACTGGTTCTCCTACAACAGAAATCATCAGAGCGCCGCAAACAAGGCGTCTTCGTCGTTGAGGGACTCCGCGAACTACAACACTGTCAGGAGGCTGGCTATCAGATAGAGTCCGTCTTCCTGTGCCCTGAGTTAGCAAAAGACACCAGACCGTCTGCACCACACCTCTTCACCGTGACACCTAAGGTCTATGAGAAAATCGCATACCGAGGATCTACAGAGGGAGTCGTTGCCGTGGTCTTCGACAAACCACTGACGCTGAACGAACTGAAACTGTCTTCATCACCATTACTCGTCATCTTAGAACGCGTAGAGAAGCCTGGCAACCTCGGAGCGGTACTCCGTTCTGCTGATGCTGCACAGGCTGACGCGGTGATCGTCTGCGATCCACTGACAGACCTCCACAACCCTAATCTGATACGCAGCAGTATCGGGGCAATCTTCACCGTACCGACCGTTGCCTGCTCGTCAGAGGAATGTATCCAGTTCTTGAAAGATAGAAACATACAGATTCTGACAGCACAACTGCAGGATTCCCACCTCTATTATGATGTCGATATGCAACAGCCTACTGCTATCGTCATGGGAACTGAAGCCACAGGACTCACCCAACAGTGGCGGGAGGCGGCATCAGCACATATCCGCATCCCTATGTTGGGACGCCTCGACTCCCTTAACGTCAGCGTCTCTGCGGCCATCCTCCTCTTCGAGGCTGTACGGCAGCGACAGATTGCAGCACTATAAAAATGACTTTCTATGAATACTACCCTCATATACGACTTCCTCAAGGCTATTGCTGCCAATAACAACAGACAGTGGTTTCAAGAACATAAAAATGAGTATCAGACTGCACGACAGGAGTTTGAAACGGAGGCTACACAACTGATACGACAGATTGCTTCCTTCGATCCTACCGTAGCACACCTCTCTGTGAAAGACTGCGTCTATCGTTTCAATCGCGATACGCGCTTCTCACCTGATAAGTCTCCCTATAAGCGCCATTTCTGCGTGTATATCTCTGCACATGGCAAGAAATCTCTCCATGGCGGCTATTATGTGCATATAGAACCGGGACAGTGTATATTGGCAGTAGGCACCTATTGGCTACCTACCAATATCCTGACGGCATGTCGCAATGAAATCATGGCCAATGAAGAGGAGTGGCTGCGCTGTGTGGAGAATCCCGACTTCCTACATCTCTTTGGTTCTCCCGATTCTGCTACTTGGGAGGATGCGCAAGGGTTTGGTATGACGCATCTGAAAACATGTCCTGTGGGATTTCCACGCGACTATGCCTACCTGCGCTACCTGCGTCAGAAAGACTATTGTTGCTGGCGACGTGTTGATGATGATTTCTTTGCTCAACCCGACTGGATGCAACGCGCCATCGAAATCTTCAAAGTGGCGAAACCCATGATGGATTTCATCAATAGTGTGGTCGATGACTATGAATAAACGGTTGCTGGTCATCGCTGTGCTCCTGATGGTCGTCATACATCAGGTAACAGCACAGATATTGCCTGATACAACAATCCTGGTTGAAGGCTTACCGCAACATCATTTCCCTTCATCTGTACCACCGGGTAACTATAGTGGGATAACACCATTGGGCAACAACCGATATGCTGTGGTTGACGATAAGGCTGCTACCAGTGGCTTTCATGTCTTTACTATGATGGTTGACTCTGTTTCTGGTGAACTCACGGATGTCCGTCATGAGGGCTTCCGTTCTTCTGCCATTCCCAACCGTGATGAAGAGGGCATTGCGTTGTTCACTCCCGATAGCACCCTGTTCATCAGTGGTGAACACGATAATGCGGTTCTGGAATATTCCCTTGCAGGAGAGTTGACTGGACGTCGCCTCGATATCCCCGCCGTAATCCGTCAGGCACATGCCAACCAAGGTCTGGAGGCGCTGACCTATCACTCTGCCTCTCACCATTTCTGGACGGTTACAGAAGCGCCTCTCGCTGGTGAGACCTCACAACGCCTGTTGCAGTTTTCTGACAGTCTTACCTGTTCTGGGCAATGGCGCTATGTGATGGATGCCCCACAAAGCAATAAACGCAGAGGTACCGATGTCTATGGGGTGTCTGCACTGACAGCGCTTCCCGATGGTCGTTTATTGGTATTGGAACGTGAGTTCTTTGTGGCTCAACACTATATCGGCTCTTTTGTGACCTGTCGCCTGTTTCTGATTGATCCCCTTCATACAGCGGAAGACGCGGTGCTCCCCAAACAGTTACTCTACTCTTGGACCACGCGGTTGAACCTCACCACCCAGCATATTGCGAACTACGAGGGTATGTGTCTTGGGCCACGCCTCCCTGACGGTCGTCAGGTCCTTATCCTGGTCGCCGATTCCCAGAATCAGTATAAAGGGGTATTGAAAGATTGGTTCAAAACCTTACTGTTGTCTTACTAACTTTATCCACGGAACACACTCTAATAATCCACGGAACACACTCTAATAATCCACGGAACACACTCTAATAATCCACGGAACACACGGAAGACACGGATGTTAGTTAAAGATTATTCTAAAGATTTTATTTAAGATTTCGAGCATCTCCGATGCGATCCATAATAAATCCCTCCTGCAAAGCAACGTACTGTTGCGCATTTTAGTAAAGATTTTAGTTAAAGATTTTTGATATCAGCCTATCTAGGTAAATACTTTTGTCCTTACAGGACGTAGGTGTATATGTTACATCAAGTCCACAGGGTGTTACCCTGGGCTAAGGAAGCCATTGGGCCTTCAGCCCGTCGTTGCTTGTGTATCCAAAATCATATTCTTAAAGATTATATTTATGGAGGCTGAATGATAGATTATTTCTTGCGAAGCAACATCTTAAAAAAGATTTCCTCCAAAGATTTCTTGCGAAGCAACTCAATAAAATCCGTATAAATTCCGTTTAAATTCCGATGCCACGCCAAAGCCACGTAAAGAAATGATTCACCCATTTGATGGGAGTCAGAAACCACCGGTAGGTGCTACATTCCTTGCCACCGAACCGAAGGATGAAGTCACGATAGGGATTCCTACGAAACGGCATACCTACGTTGAGGAAACGCACATGGTCATAACCCGCCTCGTGGGCATCCGTCATCGCCTTCCATAACGTCACAGAGAGAGGATGCAGTGGTGCCATCGATTTCCGACGCGCAGCAGAATACCAGAGATACACATCGTTTTCAGAATAGATACATACCGCAGCACCGATCACATGTCCATGAAACAAGGTGATGAAGATCTGACAGTGACCGTCATCCATCAGAGAACGGAAGAAGGATGCTGGTGGTTGATAGTGGTAGGGTTTCAACCAGTTGTACTGACTGAGGAGTTTGAAGAAGGCATCGAATTCCTCGTCATTCTCCACCTTCTTGGTCACCGCACCTCGCGCGATACCGTTCTCTATACGGTGTAGCAGGCGTTCTGAGATACGGTCCTGTGGTGAGGCAGAGTGGAGGGAGTTATGCACAGACATCCATTTCACGGGGAAGAAATCCATGCGCCGCAAGGCACCATAGCCAAACATCTTCTGCTCGAAACCTAACAGTTCAAAATACAACACCTGGTGTTGCAGTTTGTTCTTGAGTGCACTGACCATCATGTCAAACACCTCCTCCCGGTTGTTGACACCGCGTTCATATTCCCCTTCTCCTATGATCCATGCGTGTTGCATGAGGAACGGTGGTATCCAGAGTCTGTGTTGGCGCACCACCGCAAGTAGGTGGGCGACAACCTGTTCGTCATCGTCGCTCACCACGACCATATAGGGTTTCTGTCGTTGTGCGTCTTCGTAGATCTGCATCAATTGCCTGCTATGGAAATACTTCCTGCAGGGGAAATCGGGCAACTCTACCACATGCTCATAGATTCTCGTTCTCATCATCTCTTCCTTTTATATCACACAGCTCCCACCGATCTTTTTTAATCCACGGACCACACGGAGGACACGGAAAAAGATTCTAGTTAAAGATTCTTTTTAAGATTTTGTTTTAGATGTCGAGCCGTAAGGCGATCCCCAATAAATCCCTCCATAAAGCGAGGAACTCGAGCGCATTCTGGTAAGGATTTTGTTTAAAGATTTTGTTTTCATCCTACGAGGTTCTTACTCATAATAATTTCTGGCCATAGGCCATCTTTTTATTAAAGATTTCCCCCAAAGATTTCTTGCCGTAGGCAACTAAATAATCCACGGAACACACGGAGAACACGGAAAAAGATTCTAGTTAAAGATTATTTTCAAGATTTTCGTTTAGATTTCGAGCATCTCCGATGCGATCCCCAACAAACCCCTCCCAAAAGCGAGGTATTCGAGCGCATTTTGGTCAATGATTTTCGTTAAAGATTTTATTTGGAGATAAACTGCGAATCCACAATATTTCTTGCGAAGCAACATCTTAAAGAAGATTTCCTCCAAGATTTCTTGCGCTCGCGCAACCCAAAAATATCCGTGTCATCCGTGTGCTCCGTGGATTTATTCAGAGTGTGCTCCGTGGATTTATTCAGAGTGTCCTCCGTGGATTATTCAGAGTGCCCTCCGTGGATTATTCAGAGTGTAAGATTTCAGATGACTCCGGCAGATTGCAGCTGTACAGCCATTTGCTCTTGGAGCTCCTTGGCCTTTTGGCCAGCAACCTCAGCGAAGTCGCTACCCGTTGAGGCATAGATGATGCCACGTGACGAGTTCACCAACAAGCCACAGTCGCTGTTCATACCATAGCGACAAACCTCTTCCAGACTACCGCCCTGAGCACCAACACCGGGAACCAACAGGAAATGCTCCGGCGCCAGTTTTCTGATGTCTTCAAACATACGACCCTGGGTGGCACCCACCACATACATCATATTGTCCTTCGTGCCCCACTGCTGACTCTTCTTCAATACCTTCTCAAACAAACGCTCACCCTGTTCGTCGGTCGTCATTTGGAAATCGAGAGAACCCTTGTTGGAGGTCAGCGCCAACAGGATAACCCAGTGACCCTCATAACCGAGGAAGGGAGTCACACTGTCTTCACCCATGTAGGGAGCCACCGTCAGCGAGTCGATGTCATACTCCTCAAAGAAGGTACGTGCATACATCGCAGAGGTGTTGCCGATATCACCACGCTTCGCATCAGCGATGATGAAATGATGGGGGTAGTTCTCCTTGAGGTATTTCACGGTCTTCTCAAACGATATCAAACCCTTCACACCAAAAGCCTCGTAGAAGGCCAGGTTGGGCTTGTATGACACACAGTAGGGGGCTGTGGCATCGATGATGGCTTTGTTGAACGCGAAGATAGGATCTTCCTCATTAAGAATATGTTGTGGCACTTTCTTCAAGTCTGTGTCGAGACCTACACAGAGGAAAGACTTCTTCGTCTTGATCTGTTCGATGAGTTGCTGTCTGTTCATAATCTATTTTTTTGTTTCTGTTTTTGGAGGTTCTTTTTGCTGGTCTGTCGTACGTTTCATAGAGGTTATGAGGTTCACGAATTCCTCGGCGGCAACAGTCTTCTTGTTGTCATCCTTCTCGTCGTTTCGCCTGGTATAAAACTGTCCCATGCTATTATTGATTTAGAGTTCGTTCTCCTTCATGCGCTCGGCATTCTCTGCCACGGTGAGGGCATCGATCATGGCCTGGATGTCACCGCCGAGGAATCCCTGCAGGTCGTGTGTCGTATAACCGATACGGTGGTCGGTGACACGACCCTGTGGGAAGTTATACGTACGGATCTTGGCAGAACGGTCTCCGGTAGAGACAAGCGATTTTCTACGTGATGAGATGTCATCCACATATTTCTGATGCTCCTTGTCGTAGATGAAGGTATAGAGGCGCGACAACGCACGCTCTTTGTTCTTAGGCTGGTCACGGGTCTCCGTACACTCGATGAGGATCTCTTCGGTCTCACCGGTATTCGGATTCTTCCACATATAACGCAGACGCACTCCCGATTCTACCTTGTTCACATTCTGTCCTCCTGCACCGGAACTGCGGAAGGTGTCCCATTTGATCTCTCCTTCGTTGATATGTACTTCAAACTTATCGGCTTCGGGGAGTACGGCAACAGTGGCGGCACTGGTATGCATACGACCCTGGGTCTCGGTAGCTGGTACACGTTGCACGCGGTGTACGCCTGATTCGTATTTCAGCGTACCATAGACATCAGCACCGCTCACGGCAAAGTCTATTTCCTTAAAACCGCCTACTGCACCTTCCGATACCGAGGTGATGGAAAGGTTCCATCCCTTCGAGTCGCAATAGCTCTTGTACATCTTAAAGAGGTCACCGGCAAAGAGGGCTGCCTCATCACCTCCTGTTCCTGCGCGGATCTCCATCTGCACATTCTTGGCATCTTCCGGATCTTTCGGGATGAGGGCGATCTTGATCTCTTCTTCCAACTGGGGTTGGAGGCGCTCGTTCTCCGAGAGTTCCTCACGTGCCATTTCCTTCATCTCCGCATCGTCCTCATTGGCAAGGATATCCTTGGCTTCCTTGATACTGTTCAGACAGGCGATATAACGCTTGCGGGCATCCATGATATCTCCCAAGTCTTTGTATTCCTTGGTGAGCTTGACAAAACGGTTCTGGTCGGCAATGACAGAAGGGTCGGTGATGAGTGTTGACACTTCCTCAAAACGTGCCTCTAGTCCGTCGAGTTTCTGTAATATGCTGTTACTTTCCATTTAGTAGTTGAATGTTCCGAATTCTGATTGTATAGTAAGACTCTTCTGACCTTCTTCGATATGGCCCACGACCTGTGCGTCGATGTTAAACGACTTACTGATGGCGATGACGCGTTCTGCCACTTCTGGACGTACGTAGATCTCCATACGGTGTCCCATATTGAATACCTGGTACATCTCACGCCAGTCGGTGCCTGAACATTCGTGGATGGCATGGAACAATGGGGGAACGGGGAACATATTGTCTTTCACTACACGACAGTTGTCGCTCACGAAATGCAATACCTTGGTCTGGGCTCCACCGGTGCAGTGTACCATGCCGTGTATCTCTGGGCGCAACTCATCAAGGAGCTTCTTGATGACAGGAGCATAGGTGCGGGTGGGGGAGAGCACGAGCTGTCCGGCATCCACAGGGGATCCCTCTACAGCGTCGGTCAGTTGGTATTTACCGCTATAGACGAGTTCGTCGGGGACGGCATGGTCGAAACTCTCTGGGTATTTCTCTGCCAGGTATTTGGCAAACATATCATGGCGTGCTGACGTCAGTCCGTTACTGCCCATACCGCCGTTGTAACGCTTCTCGTAGGTGGCTTGGCCTGTTGACGACAGTCCTACGATGACATCACCGGGACGGATATTGGCATTGTCGATGACATCGCTGCGCTTCATGCGGCAGGTGACGGTAGAGTCCACGATGATGGTGCGCACCAGGTCGCCTACATCGGCTGTCTCACCACCTGTGGGATAGATGCCGATTCCCATCTCACGCAACTCTCCCAAGAGTTCGTCGGTGCCGTTGATGATGGCGGAGATGACCTCACCGGGAACGAGTTTCTTGTTGCGTCCGATGGTCGAACTCACCAGGATGTTGTCAACGGCTCCTACGCAGAGCAGGTCGTCGGTATTCATCACGATGGCATCCTGTGCGATACCCTTCCATACACTGAGGTCACCAGTCTCCTTCCAATAGAGGTAGGCGAGTGATGACTTCGTTCCTGCACCGTCTGCGTGCATGATATTACAGTATTCGGGATCCCCTCCTAATATATCGGGGATGATTTTACAGAAAGCCTGTGGGAAGACTCCTTTGTCGATGTTCTTAATGGCGTTGTGAACATCTTCTTTGGCGGCACTGACACCGCGCATCATATATCTGTTGTCCATAATCTAATATTTAAATAGGTGGTTGTCTTATTTCTCGTGCCAGAACTCCCAACTGGCAAAAGCTTGCAGCAGGAGCATCTCCAGGCCGTTCTTCACATTGGCTCCGCGCGCTGCTCCTTTCTTCATGAAGAGGGTCTCGTCGGGATTGTAGATGAGGTCATAGAGGATGGTGTGGCTGTCCATCGCGTCATAGGGCAGCATCGGACAGGCCTCGGTCTTGGGATACATGCCCACAGGGGTGCAGTTGACGATCACATTATATTCCTTGATGACATCAGGGGTGATGCGTTCATACTGTATCGTGTCGGGGCGCTCGTATCTGCTGACAAACACGGTCTCAAGTCCAAGGTTATGCAATCCGTAGTTGACGGCCTTCGACGCTCCTCCTGTACCGAGGATAAGGGCTTTCTTATGCCATTTCTTGTCGAGCATGGGTTCTATACTCTTCGTGAATCCTATCACGTCTGAGTTATAACCCTTCAGCGTGATCTCTTTTCCCGTGTGTGTCACCCGTATCACGTTGACGGCTCCGATGGCGCGTGCCTCTGGAGAGATGGTGTCCAGAAAGGGGATGACCTTCTCTTTATAGGGGATGGTCACATTGAGTCCTTTGAGGTTCGGGTTGGAGTCGAGTACTTCGGGAAGTGAGTCGATGGTCGGAATTTCAAAGTTCTCATAAACTGCATCGATGCTTTCATCAGCAAATTTCTGATTGAAATAGCTGATGGAGAAGGAGTGGCCAAGGGGATAGCCGATGAGTCCGTATTTATCCATTTGTCTATGTATTGTTCTATTTCGTTGCTTGATACATGGTGCAGATGCCGAAGGTCAGTCGTCGGAAGGAGGCTTCGGCAAATCCTGCTTTCTTTAGTATTCCTACCATCTGTTCTCCCTGTGGGAATGCCTCGATTGTACGGGTGAGGTACGAATAGGCGGAACTGTCTTTAGAGATGAGTCTGCCATAGAGGGGGAGCACGGTATGGGAGTAGAGGTGGAAGAGTTGGCGCATGGGGAATGCCACGGGAGTGGTGAGTTCCACGATACTCAGATGGCCTCCGGGTTTCAATACCCTGCAGATCTCTCGGAGTCCTTGGTCGAGGTCTGCGAAGTTACGGATGCCGAAGGCTGCCGTCACAGCATCGAAGGTATCGCTGTCGTAGGAGAGGTGCAGACAGTCTTCTTTGTGAAACGAGATGATGTCCTGCAGGCCTTCCTGCTCCACTTTCTGACGTCCGATCTCCATCATGCCCTCACTGATGTCTGCCCCTATGAGTGTGGTGGGCTTCAACAGCTTGGCGGCTAAGATGGCGAAATCGCCTGTTCCTGTGGCAATATCGAGGATGGCCTGTGGCTGATAGGGGGCCAGTTGACCGATGGCTTTCTTCCGCCATCCCCGGTCTATGTCCCACGAGAGACGATGGTTTAGGGTATCGTAGGTGGGAGCGATGTTGTCAAACATCTGCTCCACCTGCGTTGTCTTCTCGCCCTCGTGATAGGGCTTGATCGTCTCTTGCTGATACATCCTTTATCTTGTCTTCAGATAGTTGGCAACATTCTTCTCTATGCGTGCAGCGATATCGTCGTTGTCGCTGGCCTTGATAAATTTCTCTCCGGTGATATGCTCATAGAGCTCGATATAGCGCTCGCTGACGCTCTCTGCATAGGCATCGGTGATCTCTGGCATGGTCTGGCCGGGCTCGTTCATGAAGTTATGTTCGATGAGCCACTGGCGTACAAACTCCTTCGACAACTGCTTCTGGGGCTCTCCCTTCTCAAATTTCTCTTCGTAGCCGTCAGCATAGAAGTAACGTGAGGAGTCGGGGGTGTGGATCTCGTCGATGAGATATACCTTTCCATCGCGCTTTCCAAATTCGTATTTGGTATCTACGAGGATGAGGCCCTGCTTGGCGGCAATCTCCTGTCCGCGTGCAAAGAGGCGACGGGTGTAGTCTTCCATCACAGCATAGTCTTCTGCTGATACGATACCCTGTGCGATGATTTCCTCGCGTGAGATATTCAGGTCGTGACCCTCATCAGCCTTTGTTGTCGGGGTGATGATAGGCTCTGGGAAACGCTGGTTCTCCTTCATGCCTTCGGGCAGTTTCACACCGCAGATCTCTCTGCATCCGTTCTTGTAGTCTCTCCATGCCGAACCGGTGAGAATGCCTCTGATGATCATCTCCACGCGAAAACCTTCACATTTCAGACCGACAGTCACCATGGGGTCTGGTGTGGCGAGTTTCCAGTTGGGGCAGATGTCACTGGTGGCATCGAGGAATCTCGCTGCAATCTGGTTGAGCACCTGTCCCTTGAAGGGAATACCTTTAGGCAGGATTACGTCAAAGGCCGAGATACGGTCTGTGGCAACCATGACCATCAGGTCGTCGTTGATGTTGTAAACGTCGCGTACCTTTCCGTGGTACACACTCTGTTGTCCTTCAAAGTTGAAGTCAGTCCTTGTTAATGCTTTCATCTTTATTTGGTTTTTTATCAAACTTCTCGTAGGCGTTGACGATACGTGTCACGAGTTTATGGCGCACGATATCTTTTCTGTTGAGTTCCACCACGCCTATTCCTTCGATGCCTCGCAGGATGGAGAGCGCCTCTTTCAGTCCGCTCTTCTGTTCGTGTGGCAGGTCTATCTGTGTCATATCACCCGTGATGATCATCTTGGTGTTCCATCCCATGCGTGTCAGAAACATACGTATCTGCTGGGGGGTGGTGTTCTGTGCTTCATCCAGTATGACGACCGCATCAGACAGGGTGCGTCCGCGCATAAACGCCAATGGCGCAATCTGTATGATGTGCTTCTCCATCATATCCTGCAGTTTCACCTGTGGCAACATATCCTCCAGGGCGTCATAGAGTGGTTGCAGGTATGGGTCTATCTTATCTTTCATATCACCGGGAAGGAATCCCAGTTTCTCGCCGGCTTCTACGGCAGGTCGTGACAGAATGATTTTCTTCGCCGTCTTCTCTTTCAGTGCTTTCACCGCCAGGGCGATAGAGAGGTATGTCTTTCCCGTTCCTGCCGGTCCCACGGCAAACACCATATCGTTATCGTTATAGGCATCTATCAATGCCTGTTGGTTCTCCGACCGTGCCTTGATAGGTCTTCCTGCCATAGAATAGCAGACGACACCGTCCGGTACTTCGTCCTTGGTACGGTGTCCTTTCACGATATCGAGGATGTCCTCTGCTTGCAGTGCATTGAATTGCAGCACGTGTTGTCTTATTTTCTCGGCACTCTCTTCAAATGCCGCCATTTGTTCCTCATCGCCAAGCACTCTGATCACATTGTCTCGTGCCACAATGCGAAGTTTAGGAAACAGCGCCCTCATCATCTGCAGATGTGCGTTCCCTGCTCCATAGAACACCACAGGATCAATATCCTCTAATACTATATGTTTCTCTATCAAAATCTTCCTTTTTTCAATTTCGTTGCAAAGGTACGAATAAGTGAGCGGAATACAAAAAGAAAACTCGGTTTTCTTTTTTATTCCCGAACGAGAGTACCTTCGCCCTCAGGTCAAAGGTAGTGCAAATCGAGTGAAATACAAAATAAACCCCGGTTTATTTTTATTTCCGAGATGCCGCCTACCTTGGAGCTTCCGCTCAAAGGTACGAATAAGTGAGCGGAATACAAAAAGAAAACTCGGTTTTCTTTTTTATTCCCGAACGAGAGTACCTTCGATCTCAGGTCAAAGGTACGAATAAGTGAGTGAAATACAAAATAAACCTCCGTTTCCTTTTTTTATTGTGCTCCAGTAAAAAATCCACGGAACACACGGAGTACACGGAGTTTTTAGTGGTTAGAGGTTAAAGGTTATAGTTTATAGGGTAAAGTTTAGTGGTTAGCGTTAAGGTTATAGTTTAAAGTTTAGAGATTCTAGTTAAAGATTATTCTAAAGATTTTCGTTAAGATTTCGAGCATCTCCGATGCGATCCCCATAAAAATCCTTCCCAGAAGCGAGGTACTCGAGCGTATTCTAGTCAAAGATTTTAGTTAAAGATTATAGTTATGGAGGCTAATTGAATTGAATTATTTCTGGCCGCAGGCCATATTTTAATAAAGATTTCCTCCAAAGATTTCTTGCGCTCGCGCAACCAAAAAAATAATTCCGTTTAACATCCGTCTAAATTCCGATGATCCGATGATCCGATGATCCGTGGATTACATATCCTCCATCGACAAACCTTGGTATTCAATCTTGAATTTCTTGAATTTACCTGTAGTCTGAAAGAAATGCTCAGCTTTATCTTTTAAGATACCGAGGTTGATATCCTGGGCTTGGCGTTTTACCTCATAAAAAATAACTTTCTTTTCCAGTTCATCGGCAACGATAATATCAATTTCGTTCTCGCCTTTTCTGTCCCACCAGGAAGCAATCTGAGTATATTCTTCACTTTCTATCATCTTTGCCGTAAAATATCTTTCCAGAACCTTACCGGTGTATGTGGTGTAGTTCTTGTCAATAACCATCTTTAGTTTTTTATTGGCGCCAACCTCTATCATATATCCATATTTATAGATGTAGCGAAACCAAACGCGAAGGAAGTTGTCTTCTATCTGATAACGTATGTTTCGATTGGTCTTTTGAAACATCGGGGTATAACGGGATATCAAGCAATAGTCATTCTCCAGTTTGGTGAGATAGCCCGCAAGTTCTGTTTTCATGATACTTTCAATTTCACTACGAGTCGTGTGACCAGAAGCGATAAGTTGTAATATCTCGAAATAACGGGCATAGTCTTTGCCAAATTCTTCTATCAGCATATTTTTCCCTTCGTATATGAAATAAGAGTTTTTGGCAACAAACCTCTCTGTCATCTCTTCCTTGGTCGTGGCTCCTGTATCCATCATCATTTCAACATATTCTGCCACACCGCCAGTGTAACTGTATAGTGCCAGTAAATCTTCGTTGGAGTAGGATGGATTATATGTAGAGATGATTTCCTTGATAACAGAAGGGGGAAATGGAGTGACTTTTATTTCTCCAGTCTGCCTGCCGTAGAGAGGTTGTTTGTTGTTTTTAAAGATGATGTTCATCAACGAATAAACAGAACCGCAGACCACGAGATTGATATGAGCTTCCTGTTTGTTGAGATCCCAAATCTTTTGCATGTCTGAAAAGATTGAGGGATTAACCCGCTTGAAATCTTGAAACTCATCAATGACGAGTGTGATAGGACGAGTCTTGGACAGTTGCAGCAGATATTTAAAAATGTCTGCAAAACGTGTAACCTCGCCGAGAATAGGAAACTGTAGCTTGCTTGTCATCTCTTCGATAAAATCTCTGCAGAGCTCTGCTTCTGATTTTCTTGCAACAAAAAAATACAGCATATCCTGCACATCCTCGTATGCTTTTATCAACAAGGACGTCTTTCCGCTACGTCTGCGTCCTGTCACGATAGTGAAACGAGCCGTTTGCAAAGACAGGTTTCTTGTTTCTTGCAACTCTTTTATTTCGTTATGTCTTCCAAAAAATTTCATAATACTACATATTTAGAACTTCTTTTTCGATAAAAATTTTTCCGAAACCGCCATTTCTGAAACAGCGGTTTCGAATGCAAAGATAATAAAATTACTTGAATATCAACCTGTTTATTCGTCGTTTTAAGTTTTTTTATTTATTCCCTTCATGTGTACACCGGTAAAAAATCCACGGAACACACGGAGAACACGGAAAAAGATTCTAGTTAAAGATTCTATTAAAGATTCTAGTTTAGATGTCGAGCCTGTAAGGCGATCCCCATAAAAATTCCTCCATAAAGCGAGGAACTCGAGCGCATTCTAGTCAAAGATTTTAGTTAAAGATTATATTTATGGAGGCTGAGTGATAGATTATTTCTGGCCCTCGGCCATATTTTAACAAAGATTTCCTCCAAAGATTTCTAGCCGTAGGCTAAAAAAAACACGGAATACATAGAAGACGGATGTTAGTTAATTTTTGCTATCTCCCTACTAGGTAATTACTTTTGTCCTTACAGGACGTAGGTGTATATATTGCATCAAGTCCTCAGGGTGTTACCCTGGGCTAAGGAAACCATTGGGCTTTCAGCCCGTTGTTGCTTGTGTATCAAAAATCATATGTCTTCGCTACTCCAAAACATCTTGCGAAGCAACCCAAAAAAATAATTCCGTATAACATCCGTTTAAATTCCGATGATCCGTGCCCTCCGTGTGCTCCGTGGATCCATAACATTTCTGGCCATAGGCCATATTTTTATTAAAGATTTCCTCCAAGATTTCTTGCGCTCGCGCAACCAAAAAAATAATTCCGTCTAAATTCCGTCTAAATTCCGATGATTGCTTAGAGTGCCCTCCGTGGATTATTCAGAGTGCCCTCCGTGGATTATTCAGAGTGCTCTCCGTGAGACATAATAATTTAAAGTGAGAGATTTTCTTGGTTGTTGCTTATAAAATATGTACCTTTGCAGCCGATTTTAAGATAACAACAACATGAAAGCAGCATTATTCGACTTGGATGGAGTCGTCTTCGATACAGAACCCCAATACACAATCTTCTGGGGACAACAGTGCAGAGAGTTCCATCCAGAACACCCCGGACTGGAACACGAAATAAAAGGCCAGACACTCGACCAAATCTATGACGCATGGTTCGATGGACCCCTGAAAGACAAACGAACCCTCATCACAGAACGCCTCAATAAATATGAAGAGGAGATGGACTATCTCTATGTGAAGGGCTTCGAACAAACCATCAAACTACTGCGTAGCCATGGCGTGAAGACCGCTGTCGTCACCAGTTCCAACCAAGCCAAGATGGAGAATGTCTATCGCCGACATCCTGAGTTCAAAACCTATTTCGATGCCATCCTCACTTCCGAGGACTTCGAATACTCTAAACCGCATCCTGACTGCTACCTGAAGGCAGCAGCACGCTTTGGGGTTAACCCCACCGACTGCGTGGTCTTCGAAGATAGCTTCAACGGACTGCGCTCCGGACGTGCCGCAGGCATGACTGTCGTGGCACTGGCTACAACCAATGCACCGGAACAGATTGCACCACTCAGCGATGAGGTTATCAAAGACTTTAGTGAATACATCCCAAAACTCTAATAATTAATAAGATATAATGGCAGGATATTTGGTTAGTGACACCCGAAAAGTCACATCATGTCGATTAAAGGAAATGAAACAAAAAGGTGAGAAGATTGCCATGCTCACCTCTTACGATTTTACGATGGCAGGTATTGTCGATGGGGCTGGCGTTGATGCCATCCTCGTTGGCGATTCCGCTTCTAATGTCATGGCTGGCAATGCCACTACACTCCCCATCACCGTCGATGAGATGATTGTCTATGCTCGTTCGGTGGTAAGAGCTGTCAAACGTGCCTTTGTGGTCTGCGATATGCCCTTCGGTAGCTATCAGGTGACTGCCGATGATGGTGTACGCAATGCAGTACGCATCATGAAAGAGACAGGTTGCGATGGCGTGAAGATAGAGGGTGGGGCAGAGATTGCCGATATGATACGCCGCATCGTCGGTGCGGGCATCCCCGTAGTGGGTCACCTCGGTCTCACCCCACAGTCTGTGAATGTCTTCGGCGGCTATGGACTGCGTGCGAAAGAGGAGGCTGAGGCTGCCAAACTCCTGGCTGATGCCCATGCCCTTGAAGAGGCTGGCTGTTGTGCTGTCACCCTGGAGAAGGTTCCTGCTGCACTTGCCACACAGGTGTCTAGCGAACTCACCGTTCCTACCATCGGTATCGGTGCAGGTAATGGCTGCGACGGACAGGTCCTCGTGGTACACGATATGCTGGGCATGAACAAGGGCTTCAAACCGAAGTTCCTCCGCCATTACGCCCAACTCTATGATACCATCACCGATGCTGTAGGACAGTATGTGGGTGATGTGAAAACAGGCGATTTCCCCAACGATAACGAGTCTTACTAATCGCACTATATCCCGATGAACGCACAGAACACCCCTGTTCATATCCGCCTTTGGCATAGAGAGTTCTGGCAGATGGCTTTAGCAAACCTGCTGTTGTCTATGTCGGTCTATATCCTCTATCCGCTGCTGCCGCAATGCTTGGAGGATAACGGACATTTCACGGCGGTAGAAACAGGGGGCTCTATGGCGGTCTTCGCCTTGGGCTTGTTCCTCTTCGGTCCCTTCTGTTCGTTCCTTGTGCAACACTATCGGCGCAACAAGGTATGCCTCTGGTCTATCGTCATCATGACGGCATGTCTTGGTGTCCTATGGTATCTCTTTGACGGTGGGTGGCCCTCTGCCACCTTCCCCCTCGTCATGCTGTTGCGATTGGTACAGGGTGCCACCTTCGGTTTGGCACAGATGATACTCTCCAGCACCCTTGTCATCGACACCTGTGAGTCATACCTCCGTACCGAGGCAAACCACAGCATGTCGTGGTTCGGACGTTTCGCCCTGTCCCTCGGTCCATTGGCAGGTCTTTGTGCCACCCGCCATTTCCACATGCCTGTTCCTGATGCGTTATGGATGGCGGTAGGCTGTGCCTTATTCGCTTTCTTGTTGATCCGCATGGTGAAATTCCCGTTCCGTGCTCCTTCCGATCATGTTACTCTGTTCAGCACCGACCGTTTCTGGTTAGGCAGTGGCTTCATCCTTTTCGTCAACCTGCTCCTCATCTCCGTGGCAGTAGGTATGGTCCTGGCATTAGCCACCACCATCGATTTCTATGCCGGTATCATGGTTGGCTACCTCTTCGCCCTGTTAGCCTGTCGTTTCGTCTTCCGTGATGCAGAACTCAAGAGTGAGGTTGTCAGTGGCCTCATCCTGTTCTTGGCAGCCCTCCTCCTGTTGATGGTACGTCCCACAGCATCCTCCGACTTCATCGCTGCCGCCCTGATAGGCATCGCCATCGGCCTCATCGGTTCCCGTTTCCTCCTGTTCTTCATCAAACTCAGTCGCCATTGTCAGCGTGGTACCTCCCAGAGCACCTATATGCTGGCATGGGAGAGTGGCATCGCCCTCGGCGTCGGCATCACCTACGCCCTCCCTGCCTCCCGCTACACCACCTCCCTGACCACCTCCCTGATCCTCGTCTCCCTCGCCATGCTCATCTACAACCTCTACACCCACCGCTGGTTCGAACACCACAAAAACCGGTAAAATATCCACGGAATATAATCCACGGAGCACACGGAGGACACGGAATTTTATACAAACACAGGCGGAAATCTTAAAAAAAAAATCCGTGTCCTCCGTGTGCTCCGTGGATCTTTTAGATTGCCCTCAGTGGATAAAAAACAGATATAAATTTTGCAGTGTCAATATAATATATTATCTTTGCAAAATAAAGATAAAGAGGATAAATGTGTTAGTTGTATGCTTACTATGCAAGACGTTGATAATGAAGATATGACAGCGTTCTGCGACTAAAAACCTCACATCTTTGAAATGATAAAAATAACCAAAAAGGGGTGTGCCCCATGAACCTTGAATGATGAAACATAATCACGTAGTTATAATGGCAGGTGGTATAGGATCTCGCTTCTGGCCACTCTCCACGCCGGAATACCCAAAACAGTTCATCGACATCCTTGGATGTGGAAGAACACTCATCCAACTCACCGTTGATCGTTTCTTAGGGGTGTGTCCTGATACTAACTTTTGGGTTGTAACCAATTGTAAGTATGTGGATATTGTCAAGCAACAGTTGCCGATGATACCTGAGAGTCATATTCTCGCTGAACCAGCAGCACGGAATACCGCTCCTTGCATCGCATGGGCATGTTGGGAAATCAAAAAGGTCGATAGCAAGGCTAATATCGTCGTAACACCGTCTGATGCTGTGGTGATGAACCCTCAAGAGTTTCAAAGGGTCATTGCCAATGCACTTGCATTTACAGCATATCAGGACAATACTCCACAACAGAACCACAGGATTGTCACCATCGGCATTAAACCCTCCCGTCCTGAAACAGGGTATGGTTACGTCGAAACATCTGATGCTGTTGATGGGGGAATCTATCGTGTCAAGGAGTTTAAGGAGAAACCAGATCTTCCTACCGCTCAACGGTATCTTGAAAAAGGTAACTACTTGTGGAATGCTGGAATCTTCGTTTGGAATGCTGATACTATTACGCAATGTCTGGAAGACTACAAACCGAATATTGCCGCAGACATGGATAAAATCGTGGAAACAGGTGATGTGGAACACATCTTCCCACAATGTGAGAAGATATCTATCGACTTTGCTGTCATGGAACCTGCGTCAAAGGATGGTAAGGTCTTCACGCATCCTGCCGACTTTGGATGGAGTGACCTTGGCAACTGGGCATCATTACATGATAAACTTGAGAAAGATGAAAATCAGAATGGAGCAGTTGGCAATGTCCACCTCGTTGAATGTTCCAACTGTGTCGTTCATGCCGAAAATGCGAAGAAGGTCATTCTGCAAGGTCTCGACGGTTATGTCTTCTCAGAGAAAAATGGACAAATCCTTGTTTGTAAACGTACTGAAGAACAACGTATCAAAGAATGGAGTGAGAAATAACAAACAATTATATATTTTATGAGTAAACAGAATATTGCCCTTATTACGGGCGTTACAGGACAAGATGGTTCATATCTGGCAGAATTGCTATTGGAAAAGGGATATGATGTACATGGCATCATCCGTCGATCATCTGTTGATTATCGTGAACGAATCGCTCACTTGGAAGGTAAACCACATTTCCATCTTCACTATGCTGACCTTGGTGACTCTATGTCTATCGTAGGTGTTGTGGCAGAAGTAAGACCTACCGAAATCTATAACCTTGCTGCACAGTCTCATGTGCAGGTGTCGTTCGACTCGCCGGAATTTACTGCGGATGTTGATGCAGTGGGTGTCCTTCGTATCATTGAAGCGGTACGAAAACTGGGACTTACCAATAGTTGTAAGATATATCAGGCTTCTACTTCAGAACTCTACGGTAAGGTGGAGGAGGTTCCTCAGAACGAGAATACGCCGTTCCACCCCTTCTCTCCTTATGCTGTCGCTAAGCAATATGGCTTTTGGATTATGAAGGAATACCGAGATGCCTATGGTATGTTCTGTTGCAATGGCATTCTCTTTAATCACGAATCAGAACGCCGTGGAGAAACTTTTGTAACTCGCAAGATAACACTTGCTGCAGCGCGTATCGCTCAGGGACTGCAAGACAAACTCTATCTTGGTAACCTCGACTCACTCCGTGACTGGGGATATGCCAAGGACTATGTGGAGTGTATGTGGCTAATCCTTCAGGCTCCTAAACCCGATGATTTCGTTATTGCTACTGGTGTGCAACATTCGGTACGTGAATTCGCACAACTGGCATTCCATTATGTGGGCATCGAACTGAAATGGGAAGGAAAGGATGAAAGTGAAAAGGGTATCTGCGTCAGCGGTCCTGAAGACCTCGTGGGCAAGACTCTTGTTGAGGTTAGCCCTGATTTCTACCGTCCTACTGATGTTGTCAATCTCTGGGGGGATCCTACCAAGGCCAAAGCTAAACTAGGCTGGAATCCTAACACCACTTCATTCGAGGACCTTGTTAAGATTATGGTCGATCACGATATGGCAAAAGTAGCCTCAGAAGGAGCTGCAGCAAAAGTCAGAATGAATTTGGCTGAATATCTCGAAAAGGGTATCGTGAAGTAACTGTCTATTTCTGTATATTTCAGCAATACGGACTTCCGTCAGCACAGGTGGAGTTTAACTCGCAGTTCGATACTGCCTGACGGAACACTAATTGATTAGATTATGAAGAAAAAAGTATTTGTAAGCGGCTGTTACGACCTACTACATTCCGGACATGTGGAGTTCTTTCAGCAAGCAGCACAATATGGCGACCTGTATGTGGGCATCGGGTCGGATGCTACCTATATGGAATATAAGCATCGACAGCCTATGTTTCCGCAAGAAGAACGCCTCTTCATGGTGAAGAATGTGAAGGCGGTGAAAGAAGCCTATATCAACCAAGGAAGTGGAGTGATTGACTTTCTGCCCACGCTCGACTTGGTGAAGCCCGACGTCTTTGTGGTCAATGCAGAAGGTGGTTCTGACGAGAAACGTAAACTCTGCAAAGAAAGAGGTATAGAATATGTGGAATTGCAACGCACACCACACGAAGGACTCCAAG
>NZ_NPJB01000077.1:0-1046 GCF_002251345.1 Prevotella sp. P4-119
CGAAGTCCTTCACCATGGTATTCTCGTCGATGGCGAGACCTCCGAGGTTGATGCTGGTCACCGCCTTGTCGCCAGTACCCTTCACCGAGATAGAGGGCAGCGTGCCTTGGGTGATCTGATAGGGAGCTGCGATGCATGCGCCGCCATCCGATTCAGCCTTGGTGAGATAGACAGGAGCTGCCACGCTGTTCGCACGGACGAACATGTTGTAGTCGGTGTGGTACTGCGCTTTCCTCTCGAAGGCGTTTTTCAGCAGCGGAACGAGTCCTGCATACATGCGGACGATGTTCACCCATTTCATGCGCTGACGCTGTTGTCCCTTGGTGCGGGTGTTGCGTACCTTGGTCACTTTCTCCGATACTACGGTACGTCCATTGACAGTCTTGAAAGTCAACTGACCAGCCGATCCACTCATTTTTTTGATAAGTCCATTTAGAATAGCCATTTTGTTTCCCCCGTTTGTTAGACCAGTGGGGGTTCTGGGGAATAGTTAGTTAATAAGTTAGTTTGCACTCATTCCCACATCGTCGGTTTCTCCTTTTCAGTTCCCATGTTCCTCCCATTTTGTCCCATCGTTGTCCGCCTAATTTTGGGATTTAGTGCGGATTCACTGGTGACTTACTGAGGAGTTGCCCACGTCTGTGTGCGGACGGAATGTTCTGTGCGATGAGTGATTCTCTCTTGAACCACGGTGCCGCCTATCTTGGACTGCGGTGCAAAGGTACGAAGAAAAATAATCGGTTGTTCCACTTTTCCCACGGCTTGTGACCAATTTTCCCACGGCTTGTTACATTTCCCTGTGTATCAGTTGGTTACAAAGCCAAATTTTGAAGTATAAATCTTGGTGATTATCGTATATTGCTGAATATAAGGAAGATAGGTGGAACACTATACTTTTATTGGCTTGAAACTGTGGTAGGATCATGGGTGAGAATTAGACGCTGTAAAGAAAAGAGCCGAAAACGGTATTTTTCAGTGAAACGCAAAAATGGCGTTACAGCGTTACAATATAACAATATAACAGTTTTGAAAAACCACCGCCTTGG
>NZ_NPJB01000078.1:0-6055 GCF_002251345.1 Prevotella sp. P4-119
CTTCATTGTCAATACTCTTGGAGCTTTGGCAGCATATTGCTTCTTTCCTAAGAAACCTACAATTGCCGTTCAAAGGACTATTGATAGACAATTGACCTTATTCTAATTCGTCGAACTCACGTTAATTTAATAAATTTGCAGAAAAATTCTGAATCATGATCAGTAAAACATATCTCAGATATATTTGGCTGCTTGACACTATCAAGCGATCAAAATATCCTCTCACCTTTGAGGATATTGTTAAGAGATGGGAGGCTTCTCCCTATGCCTATATGGGTGGTTTACCAATACGTACCTTCCACGAACACCGTAAAGGTATTGAAGAAATGTTTGGAGTTATCATAGAATGTGATAAATCCAAAGGTTACATATATTATATAAAGAATCCAGAAGTCCTGATCCAAAATCCTTATGCACAACTTTTATTACGTAAGTATAGTGTTCCTCAGGACTTCTCAACCTTCAATATGATGCGTGACCGTATTTTGTTGGAAGAGATACCCCATGGTACTGGTTACTTCGACTCCGTTGTTGAGTCTATGAGGACAAATACAGAACTTGTGATTGACTATCAACGATATGAGGGACAACGAGAAACACTTACAATGCAGCCTTATTCTATGAAGGTATATAACAGAAGATGGTATGTACTTGGCTATATTAAAGAAAAGGAATCAATCAGGCATTTGGCATTGGAAAGATTTCTTGACCTTCATACGACAACTAACAAGTTTGAATTTCCAAAGGACTTCATCCCTCGAAAGTACTATGACAATGTCGTTGGAATATACGTGAACGAAGACCTTCCTGTCGTTAATCTGAAGTTAAGGGTGTATGGTGTGCAGATGGAATACATGAGAATGTTACCACTCCATAAGTCACAAAGTGAGGTCAAATCACGATACGGCGAATTCGCTGAGTTCACCTACAGAGTGTGCTTGACACCTGAATTAAAGTCAAAGATACTGGCATTAGGACCAAACGTTGAAGTGTTGGAACCTGTGGAATATAGAGAAGAGATAATGTCCCAAATTAGTGCCTCTCTTGACAGATATATGAAAAAAGATTAAGAAATCTAATAATGTTCTGCGGAGTTTGTGCATACAATACCCCAAAACACCCGATTTCACCCTTTTTCATTCGTATATATAATATAGACACATAATTTCGATAGTACAATGAATAAGAAAATTACAAACCGCATCATAAACTTGAAAACAACTAAACTATGGCAAAAGTATCAATGAAACTTCTCACCGACTTGATTCACGATGAGTACAAAAAAAGCAATATCCAAGTATCTGTCAAGAAAAATCCTGTCTATCATGTTTCGCCACTGATTAATCTCACATCTGAACAGCAAAAGATTTTATCCGATGGAGATGGTCAGACTGAAGATCAGTACAAACAGATAAATTCCTCTACCGGTCTTGCAGTTAATTACTATAAGATATTGGAAGAATTAGCTAGTATCACAGATCTTATTTTCGAAAATAAGATAGCAAAGCCACTAAACAAGGGTGGAAGATTTGCAAATCTTGACGTCAGTTACAAGAAAAACGGTGTACTACATTATGTAGAGAGTAAATTCCTTGAACCATACTATAGTGGTAATGAAACGATAAAAGATTCATATCTTGATATAAGCAAATACCCTGTAGAGGTTGAAGAAAACAAAGAAGAATGGCGCAATCTTTTTAATAAGGCATCAGAATTTGAGTACTACAATTTCTCACAACTCTGTCGCCATCTCCTTGCTTTATACAGATATACTCATGGCATCAAAGGTTCTGAATATAAGGGAGAGCAAGTTGTTCTTCAAAGTGTTACATGGGAAATGACTCCACAATTTATGAAGAAATTAGATCAGAAGAACTCTATTGATATGCAGAAAAGGATTGAACAACTCCAAGACGAAGCGAATAGATGTCAGGAAATCTTCAATGCGTTTATAAGTAACATAGGATGGAACAATATGAAGTTCCAAACACTACATTATAATGACATGCTGGATGACATCAAGTCAAGCAAACACTACGCAGAATTCTGTAAAAGATATTTCTTTGATTAACAATTTCTTTTATCAATATGAGTACGAATCAACCAACAAAAAAGCTTTCCACTCCTGGATATGTATCAACGAATATAAAAGATACAAATGAGAAAGCACTTCAGAGAGCTTTACTTATGCAGGGCACATCCCTTCTTGATGGAAAAGAAGTAAAATGGCTTGACATCGAGTTACCCATTGAATTTTCAGAGAACAGCCGCCGTAAAAGTGTTGATATAATCGGCATAGATACACGCGGACGATTCTATCTTTGCGAACTCAAATTTTCAGGCAACTCTGACACACCAAGGGATGCAGAATCTCAACTTCTGGAATACTTTGAATTGATAAAGTATAATGCTCAGAAACTTGAAGACAATAATATACATCACAAGAAGCAGGAATCCTTCAGTTGGATAGAATTAGCGCTATCTTACCCTAAACTGTGTATAATGGCAGATGCTACTTATTGGTGCAAATGGGAAAATAAAGTAGAGAAAGTAAAGTTACAACATCCTGATAAAGTAAAATGCTTTGCTATTGACATTGATTCTGATATATTTGCTAATCAACGAGCCGTAAAAAGCGGAGAGCAATATACTCCTTCCTTGGAAGAGAATCACTGGCACAGTCTTTATACCTATTCATGATAAATTTCAGAATTATGAAACCTTTGAAAATTATTCTATGCATAATAGCACTGGTAGCTGTATTCTTCTGTGGTGTAGCCTATCAGTCATATTCAAACCATACTGATGAATATGTGGAATCAAAAGACACTGTAGAAACAACCAAAACTCAGGAGGAAATTGACAGAGACAATGAGAAATTTTATGAGGAGTACGAAAAAGAACGTTTAGCATTGAAAGAAGCTATAAAAGAAGATGATCCAGAATTGTACGCCTACAGGTATCAAGAATATGACGAAATCGTTATAGGTTTGTGGGAGCCAATTCTTGACCCTAAGACAGAACCATACCGTTATGAGTTCCAGAAGAACGGAAAATGTCAGCGTTATTGGCATAGCACATACGAACCACGAGAATGGCTGGTTATAAATAAAGGGCAATATAAAATTACTGCAAACATATTGACTTTTCAATTACAAAAGCCTAAAGGTGGAGTCATTGATGTGGAATGGAATATCCAAGAAATTGTAGATGGCAAGATGATGGTTACATACGAGGAATATGACAAGTTCTCTAAAACTTACAGAACCTGTGAGTTAAAATTAAAAAGAATCAAATAGCCATGCGAATACTCCAAATATCCGACACTCATAACATGCATCAGCAACTGACTAACATGCCAGCTGCTGATGTTATAATACATTGTGGTGACTTCGCAGATAATGGCACAGAGGAAGAAACTCTTGATTTCCTCAACTGGTTCATAGAACTCCCATATCCTCACAAGATATTCGTAACAGGAAACCATGACCTCTGTCTATGGGATGCTGAAGGCATAGAAGACCTCCCAGAGAACGTCCATTTCCTCCAGGATCGAGGATGTGATATTGAGGGCATGAAATTCTTTGGACTGGCGTACAATCATTCGGAAGAACTTCTTCCAAGCGGAATAGACGTACTTGTCACACATGAACCGCCAATAATGATACTTGATCAATCGTCAGGAACCCATTGGGGCAATGCACCTCTTAGGAATAGAGTTTTTGAGATTAAGCCTAAATACCATTTGTTTGGTCATGCTCACGATGCATACGGTTCAAAGAAAATAGAAGATACAGTTTATTCAAATGGTTCTGTAATGAACGACAAATATGAAATCTGCCACAAGGCAAAACTCTTTCTATGCAAACAATGAAAATACTGACATACAACATACATCGCTGCAATCAGGAGAAGATTGACAACATCCTGAAGAGAGGAGCTGACATTATGGTTCTGCCTGAATGTGCGTGCCCGGAACAAGTCGTTCTTCCAAATGGCTATGAAATGACATGGGTAGGACAATATGACTTCAAAGGACTTGGAGTCATTTGGAAAAGTACTGTAAAATGCGAGGTTGCGCCATGGGCTGATGAAGAGCACAAGTACATGATTCCCCTTATCATCAACGGCGAATGGCTACTTCTCGCAACATGGCCAACAATTGTGCCTGGAATAAAGAAAACCTATCCTCAGATCTTACTGGAGTGTCTGAAGGCTTACTCTGATCATATCAAGGAAATGCCAACGATGATAACAGGTGACTTCAACTGCTACATAGGTCAGGGTGGAGTAAGCAAGCAAACCGGAACCTTCGAGCAATGTATTGAATACATGCGTGAACTCGGTCTGCATAGTGAGTACCACGAACGTACCCATGAGGAATTTGGCAAGGAAAGTTCATGCACATATCATCATCAGTTCAAGGATGATATGCCTTTCTTCATAGACTTTACCTTCACTAACATTCCGCTCTTTGCCTATATGATAGGCGGTTGGGAACGAAATATGAGTGATCACAATCCCCAGATAATAGTAATATAGAATTTTCTTCAATCTATATATAATCATCTAGAACGCATTCCTGTTCTCAATCTGTTCACGGTACTTCTCTTCATCAAATGTATAGAGAGTACCAGGACGGCCATTGTTGCGTACCTGCTTGTCTGTAGGAACAATATAGCCGAGTGCAGTCATTTTCTTATGGAAGTTGCGACGGTCAAAAGTCTGTCCAAGCACAACCTCATATATGGTCTGTACCTGTGTCATGGTAAATGTCTTGTTGAGAAGACGGAATGCCAGAGGTTCGTATGTAATCTTCCAACGGAGCTTTTCCAGTGCCACACGGATAATCTCCTTGTGGTCGAAAGCAAGTTCAGGGAGTTCTGATATTGGGAACCACTGAGCCTGTGCAGCATCATCACCTGCTATCACCTCATATTTCTCCTGACGTACGAAAGCCAAGAATGCTATGGTCTGCACTCTTTCACGGGGATCACGATCAACACCGCTGAATACATGGAACTGCTCCAGATATACATCTTTTATATTCGTCTCTTCGCAAAGTTCTCGTTTGGCTCCCTCCTCTACCGTTTCGTCCATACGGAGGAAAACTCCAGGCAAAGCCCAACTCCCTTTATATGGTTCCAGACCTCGCTCTATGAGGAGAATATTTATGCTCGACCCATCAAAGCCAAATATTACACTGTCTGTAGTGACAGCAGGATGAGGATATTTATATGTGTACATACTACATGGTTTTTCAATTACTGGTGCATAGATAATGCGTTATTTTGACGCAACCAAATATTTTGGCGTAAAAATGACGCAATAAGCGAAGATTTTGATTATTCCGAGCTTTTTGAGCATAAAAGGCGAAGAATTATCCGCTATCTCTCTGGTTAAAGAAGGAATAAGCCATGAAGACGCTATTGATCATATATGTTTCAACACAGTCAGGACATTACCTTACATGCCAGAAGCAAGACCAGTCATCATTGATGACACCTGAATGGAATAATGTTTCATACCAAAATTTTGAGAGGAACCGACTCATCAAAGAGTAGGTTCCTCTTTGTTTATCTTTATTTTCTTAAAAACGTATTTAAATATAGTGCAAATTCTTCTGGCATATGAACCTTGATGTAAGCCAATTTGTAGCATATCATCGCTCTGTTTCTAAAGAATTTCCTGTTTGAGAGTGAATGTTGGCGCAAATCTATCTCATGCAGAACAATCTTTATAGCCGAACCATGTTGTTCTTTCTCTTCATCAGAAAGCGAATCTATATATGCAAGAATCTCGTCTTTCTGTTCTTTCCAGAGTAACATGCCATGTGTATCACTAAGGATTTCCTTTACCCTCTCCATTTCTGTGAACCTTGGATATGTAAATGGTTGTATCTTCTGTATTTTCAGATATGTATAGATGTACGGATTAACTGCCAACCCATGGCTAAGTGCGATTGTTGCTGTTAATTCATCCATATCCTTAGGCTTAATCTGGAGAAGGTCATACTTGTCCCATTCGGATTCCATCATAAAGATACCGTCTGTGT
>NZ_NPJB01000008.1:0-8155 GCF_002251345.1 Prevotella sp. P4-119
CGTTTCAAGAATTCAAAGTGTTATATACTGATATTTTATTTGTATTGGCAACTTGCTCTCTGGTTTTTCATGTTTTAAATATTATATATCCTAGTCTTCTTGACGTATTTCCAATTCACTATAATGAAGGTGGCTATCCTTTTAGATTCTGTATCCTTAGTGTAACGACTACACCGGAATTTAGTTTAATACGCAATTGGGGAATTTTTAGAGAACCGGGAGTATATATTTTTTACCTTAATCTAGGTTTGGTGTTTGAATTATTTAGTGACAGAATAAATTTCAAAAAAGTTATTTGCTTTTTAATAGCAATAGTAACTACGCTTTCTACAGCAGGATTTATTGTGGCCGCAGGAGTGATAAGCTCCTTCTTGATATTTTCGAAACATGCAAATAGAAAGCAAAGGTGGACATTTTTCACGATAATTCTTATAGGAACAATATACGTTGTGACGAGCGGTTATTTTGATAGTATATACGGAATGGTATTTGGAAAATTATTTTATGAAAATGACTCAACAGCCTCCCGAACAGGATCATTTGTGACAAATATAAATATGTGGCTTCAGAATTTTGGTACAATTATTCTAGGCCAAGGTTATACTTTTGTTGAGAATGAATTTTCAAAATACCAATCATTGGCTATCGGGGGTGAAAACAATACGAATACTGTTTTTAAAATGCTTGCCGTACATGGAATTGTTTATACATCTATAATCTATGGACTGACGTATCGTTTTTGTGCCAAAAAATATGGCTATCTGGGATATCTCATATTGCTATTTATTCTGATGTTACAGTCAAACGAAGATTTGACAGTTAGTTTTCATACATATTTACTAGCGTTTTACGCATTAGAAAAAAGTCGGTTTTTAGTAAAAAATGTTTGATAATGAAGTTATTAGTAATTAACTCAGTACCATATGGAAGTACTGCTACTATTTCATATGGAATATCGCAATTAGCAAAGTCTTGTGGCTTTGACACCTTGGTAGCATATGGTTATTCAAATCATCCAATCAAAGCGTCGTTTTTGCAAATAGGTGGATATTGGGGAAAAGCAATTCATATGATACTATCAAGACTGTCAGGTTTTGAAGGATTTTTTTCGTTTATAGCGACTAAAAGGTTCATATATAAAATTAAGAAGTATAATCCGGATGTAATACACCTTCACAACCTTCATGGTTGGTACATAAATATTCCTATGCTTATTGGCTACATCAATCAGAATAATATAAAGGTTGTTTGGACACTTCATGATTGCTGGTCGTTTACTGGGCATTGTCCTTACTTCGATATTTCACAATGTAATAAATGGAAAATACATTGTTGCAAATGTCCTTCATACAAAAATTATCCAGAATCATATGTTGATGCTTCGGATAAAATGTACCAAATAAAAAAAGTCTGGTTTTGTTCTATTAAACACTTAACATTAGTAACGCCTTCTTTGTGGCTGCATGATCTCGTTTGCCAATCATATTTAAAACACAAACCTTGTATAGTGATTAACAATGGTATCGATTTGGACAAATTTAATATTTCCCCTTCTGTTCAAAAAAGTAGTGACAAGTTTAAAATACTTGGGCTTTCAATAGACTGGAGCTATAAGAAGGGACTTGATGTTTTCGTAAAGCTCGCGGAACTCTTAGATGATAGTTTTGAAATAACACTTGTTGGAACTAACGATGTGTTAGACAAGCAACTGCCTGCGAACATTCGATCAATACATCGCACCCAAAACCAAGAAGAACTTGCGCAACTTTATAATGAAAGTGATGTGTTTGTAAATCCGACAAGAGAAGAAAACTTCCCTACGGTTAATATTGAAGCGATTGCCTGTGGATTGCCAGTCATCACATTTAACACAGGAGGTAGCCCGGAAATTATAGACGAGACTTGTGGAATCGTGGTACCTAAAGATGATCTCGATGCCTTAATGAAAGCGATACAGAAGATTAGAAAAGAACCACTCTCAAGAGATGCGTGTCGAAAAAGGGCTCTAAGATATGATCGGAACAAGAAATTTATGGAATATATAGAATTGTACAAAAGGATCTGATATGGAGAATCGTATTATTAATTATATATATGTAGGCTCCTCCAAATCTGAGGCCGTAAACGAAGAATTGCGTAATATGGGGTCAGTTGTAAATTATGCTGGCAATACCCATCAGAATGCGATTCTCGATGGATTGGGTAAATTGTGCAAAAACTTAACCGTAGTAAGCTGCTGGACAATTTCACCTTATCCCGTTGTCAAGAAGATCTTCTGGGGTCGTAGAGTCGAGTCCATTGGTCAGGGTAAAGATAACAATATCTTCACAGGCATAGTAAATATAAAAGGGTTAAACTTCATCTCAAAGTTTATTCGCACAAGGCGCGAACTGAAAAAAGCCCTTTCGAAGTCTGAGAAAAATGCAGTTGTGGTTTATGAAACGCACACTCCTTTTCTTTTAGCAGCGGCTACTCTGCGTAAACAGATACAGCACATTTCTGTAATTGTGCCTGACTTGCCTGAACACATGATTGCTCATCAGAATGTGTTCCGAAAGTATGCCAAAAAGGTAGATAGAGCATTACTTCATTGGTGTATGAGCAAATGTGATTCTTACATCCTGTTAGCTGAAAGAATGCAGGAACGATTACCAATGGAGGACAAGAAATGGGTACTTATGGAAGGGCTTTTCAGAGACAAAATCTCTTTGGAGAACGTTACCAAGGAGGAGCACAAGACCATAATGTACACAGGTATCTTGCACAAAGACAAAGGAATCAAGAATCTAATAGATGCTTTTGAGATGATAAAAGATCCAGATTATCGTCTTTGGATTAGAGGATATGGCGACTATGCAGATGAGATTGTTCGACTTTCCAAAGAAGACTCGCGAATCGTTTATCTGCCCCCAATGTCTCATGAGGAATTGGTAAAGACAGAACAGAAAGCAACTGTGATGGTTAATCCTACACAACCGCATCTGGAGTTTACTCATTACTTCTTCCCTTCGAAAACTATGGAGTATCTTGCCTCTGGCACGCCAACGGTCATGTACCGACTATCTTGTATGCCTCCAGAGTATGACGAACATATCTATTACGTAGATGGGGATGATACGAAGTCGTTGGCAGATAAGCTTGTGGAAGTTTGCGAGAAACCGAAAGATGAATTAAACCAGTTTGGTACTGAAGCTCATAAGTTTATTATGGATGAAAAGAATCCAATGGTTCAGTGCCAAAAGATTGTTGAATTAATACAAAATAACATATAGAAATATGACCAAAAAAGTAATTATCTGGGGTGTTGACGATTACAATACTCTTGGTCTGTTCCGTGAATTAGGAAAATTTGATCTTGATATTACGTTCCTTGTTTTTCAAGGTGTGAGGAATTGTGCTACTTTGAGCAAGTATTGCAAAAAATATGTTGAAACGCCTACTCTTGAGTCTGGTATGGAGTATCTTTTGCAAAACTATAACGATGCTTCCAATAAAGTGGTTATCATAAATTCCAATGATCTGATTGCGGAATACCTTGATCTTCATAGAAAAGAACTGAGTGATTGTTTTATAGTTCCAGGAACTTCTACTCCTGGATTACTAAAAAAAATGGATGACAAGGCTACAATGACATCTATTGCAATGGAACTAGGATTCGATGTCCCAGAATCAAGAGAATGCAAATGGAACTCAAATATTGATGATGTAAAATTCCCATGCCTTTTGAAACCAACCCATCAAACGCTTGGACACTACAATGAATTTAAGTTTAAGGTATGTAAGTCAAAGAGTGCTCTAAAGAATACTCTTCGTTTCGTGCGTAAGGAAACGACATTTATCCTCCAGCAATACATACCGAAAGAAAGTGTTGCACTTGTTTATGGATGTCGTACGCTTGATGGTAAAACTCATCTTGCAGGTGTACTGGAGAAAGACCGTTTCTGCGACAATGGCGATGGTTCTCATGGTGTGCTGATGTCTGAATTTCCTTCTTACATCAATCCGGAGCTTATCATCAAGTTTATGGACAAGGTTGATTTCTTCGGTCTCTTTAGCGTTGAGTATCTTGTTTATCAAGGAAAGGCTTACTTCATTGAAGTGAACTGGAGAAACGATGGTACTTCGCATCTGTTCTATCAAGCAGGTGCCAATCTCCCTCTTCTTTGGGTTGTTTCTTCTTTGGAAGATGATTTATCAAATATCTCTGAAAAGGTAGCTCCTAGAAGTATGTTCATTGATGAGATATCCGATGAAGAGAATCTCAAACGAAAGATTGTGACTAAAGAGCAATGGAACAAGGAACGAACCGAAGCCACAGTCTTCAAGTATTATGATGAGGAAGATATGGCTCCATACGAGGCTGTAAAGAAAGGCAAGAAGAAGAAACTCTTTATGGATGCCATTGTAGCCAAGAACCGATTGTATATAGTCTGGATGCTGGATAAACTGGGAATTAAACGAGGCGGAGCCTCTGCAAAAACAACTAATAATAACCAATTGGGGAGGGGTAAAATAGGCCAAATATTCGAATTATCAACTTCCTATAAAATTGCTGCATGATGAAGAATCGAGTAATTATTTGGGGCGTTGATGATTACAATGTCCTTGGACTTTGCCGTCAATTCGGTAAGTCTGATTTTGAACTACTTTTCCTTGCCTATAGAGGGTTTGCAAATTGTGCCATCACAAGTAAGTACTGCACCAAATACGTAGAAGCACCCTCAATTGAGGATGGCTATAAGTACTTGATAGAGAATTGTGCCGATAAGAATAACAAGGCTGTACTGATTAATTCAAATGATCTTATTGCAGAATTCATTGACACACACAGAGCAGACTTGGAACCATATTTCACAATAACCGCAACTACAGTTCCAGGCAATGTGCAGAAATATGACAACAAGTCAACAATGTCAAAACTTGCGGAAGAGATTGGTTTTGATGTGCCACAGACCATGATCTGCAGATGGGATACTGACATTAGCAATGTGAAGTATCCCTGCATATTAAAGCCAAGTCATCAGACACAAGGGCGTTACAATGAGTTCAAGTTTAAGATTTGTACCAAGCCCTCACAGCTGAAGAATACACTTCGTTTTGTGCGTCATGATTCAGAGTTTCTATTACAGCAATATATTCCAAAAGAAAAGGACATCCTTGTCTATGGAGCTCGAATGGCGGATAAGAAGGTATGTCTTGCCGGTGCTTTAATTCGTGATCGTTTTTGTGGAACCGGTGAAAGTTCCCATGGTTTGATTACCGCAAATCTCCCAGCTTGTGTAAATGCTTATCATATTGAGCAATTCTTAGAGAAGATTGATTACTATGGATTGTTCAGTGTTGAGTATGGTATGTTGGGAGATAAGGCATATTTCTTTGAAGTCAACTTACGAAATGACGGAACCTCTCATTTCTTCTATCAGGCAGGTGCCAATATACCACTGGCATGGGCATACAGTTCTTTGGGATTGGATTATTCACACATTCCTACCGTTGTAGATGGAGATCATTACTATATGGACGAGATTTATGACATTCAGAATGTGAAAGAGGGTAAGATCACCAAGACGCAATGGGAAAAAGAACGTGCAGAGGCTACAGTTTTCAAGTACTATGACAAGGACGACATTGCTCCATACGAAGCTATGAGTAAGATTAAGACAAAGAAGCTTCTGATGGGTTCGTTGGTGGCGAAGTACAGGATCTATATTGTTTACATCCTTGATAAACTTGGTTTAAAGAGAAAATAATGAATCAAATAGTTTTAATGTATCACGATGTCTATATGTCCGACCTTTCGGAATCTGGTTTTAGACGCGAACGTGATTACCCATATAAACTGCCCCTTGACGTTTTTGAGCGCCAAGTGGCTGCCATATATAATTATTGTAAAGACAACAATCTGCCACAAGAGAGTGTTGTTTTTACATTCGATGATGGTGGATGCTCGTTCTATCACCTCATAGCAGATGTGTTAGAGAAATATGGCTATGTAGGTCATTTCTATGTAACCACTAAATACATCGGCACAGATGGTTTCTTGACTCCTGAAGAAATCAAGGGGTTGGGAGCAAGGGGGCATGTCGTAGGTTCACATGCACATACGCACGAGCATCTGTATAAGTTGACTCCAGAACAAGTTAGGGAAGAATGGATGCAATCCGTAACAATTCTTAATGGTATTCTTGGTCATAAGGTTACTGAGGCTTCCATTCCTAATGGTGACACTTCTGATGTTGTATTAAAATACTGCTATGAGAGTGGATTGAAGGATGTATTTACATCTCGACCAACGAATAAGAAGGGTTCCTATAAGGATATGAATCTTTATGGTCGTTATGTTGTTCTCTGCGATACCTCAGACGAATATCTGTTGTCAATTATAGGTAGTTCTTTTACCCGCAAGAAACTTGCTCTAAAATGGAGTATTATCTATTGTGTGAAGAAGATTCTTGGCGATAGGTATGTGCAATTGAAGAATCTTGTCTATAGAAACAAGTGAGAATTATGCCAAAAGTATCAATCATAATGCCGTATTACAATGCGGCTGAATATATCTTTGAGACGGTTGAGTGCGTTATCAACCAAACGTTCAAGGATTGGGAGTTAATCGTAATAGATGATTGTTCGCCAGCACCTGAAACAGCTGAAGTACTGCGGAAGGTAAAGGGGATGGACGAACGTATCAAAGTGCTTAGAGCAGAACAGAATGGTGGAGCCGGCTTGGCCCGTAACATTGGTATCAGGGAAGCTCAAGGTCGCTATCTTGCATTCATTGATTCGGATGACTGGTGGTATCCTACCAAATTGGAGGAGCAGATCAAGTTTATGGAGGAGAATAACTATCCGTTCACCTGCACATGGTATGAGGATGCCAACGAGAGGTTAGAGCCTTATTATACCATGAAGCAGGATGAGAAGCAGACATTCAAGAGCATGATTTCGGGTTGCAATATAGGTACTCCCGGTGTGATGATAGATACAAAAGTATTGGGCAAGAAGTATATGCCTGCTTTGCGCAGGGCGGAAGACTGGGGGCTATGGATGATGTATCTCCGTGAAACTGATTATTTGGTCACCTATCCCAAGGCATTATGGAAATATCGCCACATACCTGGTTCTGAGACCTCTAACAAATGGAAGCAGATGAAGGCCGTTGTTGCGATGTATCAGCAGGTGTTGGGAATGAATCCGCTAAAGGCTTGGATGGTTTGCACTTTTATTTTCCTCCCAAAGAATATTTTGAAGAAACTGAAAAAAGTGGCTTGATGACAAAAAACCAAGAATCTCTCATTAAATACTCTCTGGTGCATTGGCGGGTAAAAAGATGGGGCTAATATAATGTGCTGTTAACTGTAAAACTGTCATGGAATTGGCGAACACTTGTATTTTATAGATTGACTAATATGAAAAAAATCAATACGTATCAGGAGGATATAGAAAACGCGCTACAAATTGCGATTCTGAATGCTATATCAAACAAGATGGAGTTTAAAGAGGGTAATGAAATATATCATTACACTAATATAGAAGCTTTATATCGCGGTATATTGGTTAATCCAAGAACAGACGATGAAAAAGGAATCTCCCTATTTGCAACTGATCATAGATATCTAAACGATTATAATGAAGTTCGCTTTGGATGTGAGAAGATTAATAAAATTGCAGATAAATATATAAAGTACGACAAAACCAAGGCTGGAGAGATTGTTGATGATAGCAAAAGCCGATATATTATATCTTTTTCTATGAATTCTGACTGCATTCCAATGTGGTCTACATATGGAAAAAAAGGTGATGGCATTGTGCTAGGATTTGATTTACTTATGGTGCAAAAGGAACTCAGAGAGTTATATCCATGTTTGTACAATGATTCTCAAATAGAATCCTTTTTACATACTATTTTATCTACAAAAGGTGCGGTTAGTTGGCTCGCTTTCTCAAAAAATGGCTGATATAGAGACCATGTTTAGGCTGCTCAACTCTTTCGGTCTTATGTCTAATATTGTTAAACATCCATCATATGAATATGAAAATGAGTTTAGGTATGTTTCTTCATCAACAGATGTGGTAAACTATCGATATTCCAATAATCTGATTATTCCATATAAGCTGGTGTATCTGCCCAAAAGAGCATTAAAGAGGATTATTATTG